>JAGCFA010000069.1 GCA_017650375.1 Alphaproteobacteria bacterium
AACAATCATGAGATTCATCAAATGGCAATAAGTGAGAATGTAAATCATTTGTGTGTATCAGTGTTAGGCTATACGAATCAGAACGCTTAGCCAAAACACAGCCACATAAAATACCAGCCCAAAAGAGACACCGTAACTTTTTCATTGCTTATTTTCCATCCTTTATTAGAACATACTTTTGAGGATATGTCAAAATTATTATTGATTTTTTCAAAAAATATGCTATAATATACACATGATTGAATCATCTAAAAAATTATCCCCATCAACACCTTCTTGGTGGAAAAAAACAGAAGGTGAATTTTTTGATATCTTCGAATCCTATCAAAAAATCGGTAGGTGCTCTTATGCTGTTGTGACTGATCAGACATTTCCAAGAAAAACAGGGGATTTTTTCCCAAAATCATGGTTTTTGTATAAAAATTAAGACACTATGTTACCTGTTTTGGAAATTATCGAATTGGAAACAATCAATAAAAAAAATCAAGGATATGGCCGAGAATGCTTGAAGGCTCTATTCAAATTATCTCAGCAAAAAGGCTGTCATGGCCGTTTGCAGGTTTTTACAACTTGCGGAGCTGGACCTTTTTATGAGCACTGTGGCTTTAAAGGATTTGAAAAAGAAAAAGATGGCTTTAAGTATTTTGATCCAACGCCGGAAAATTTAAAACTCTTATTTTCAAAAAATGAATTGGAAACAGATTTTAAATTTATTCCAGTCACAACTACCAAATCAGAACATCAAAAAGAGTCAAAAAAAGATCCCGTTCTTCTTAAACAAATGCTGGAAAAAGCAAATAAAAGATAAGCCTTCTTTTTCAAGAAGGCTTTTTTTGAAGGATTAAAGCAATCCTTTTTCTTTCTTACTTAAATAAATATCTGCTAATACATTCTTCTTTAAATAAGAAGCCCTTTGACGCGGATAATCAATTTGCGCCTTGGCACCAAGCAATTTCAATGCTTCAGTCCGATAATTTTGAGGTGTTATACGATTTTCATTAACAGAAGGAACAAGCCCCAACCTTAAATAATGAAGCATTCTTTGCCCCCGTAAAAAGTTTGCTTTTTCCAAACGTTCTTTTCTTTGTTTTGCCAAATCGCGATGTTTACGAATCCGTTCAGCTGTTTTAGAATTGAGCATATAAATTCTTTGCGCCGTATAATCAAATTTTTCAGATTTTTTAACAAAACTTTTTTCCGCTTCTTTAACAGCAATGTACTTTTTAGAAATTTCATCAGCAAGTGTTATATTGTTCTGTGCCAAAGCGATCTTTAATTGTTTTGTCAAAGCGTTCTTTTGAGAAGCAAAGGAATGTCCTTTAATCAAGCGTAAAGCATTTCGTTTTTCTTTTTGAAGTTGCCTGTTCTGATTGTATAAATTAAAATCAGACAATAATACTTCTTTCTTTTTTAGGCCTTTTTCTTTTTTCAAATCAGCAATACGTTGATCTAAAACTTGCTGTTTTGTTTGATTTTCAATCAAAGAGCGAATCCCATGCAACCAGTTAGCCTTTTCTGAACGAGCATTTATTTCCTCTTTTGCTTCATCCATCAAACGTTTTTCGGCCGTTTTTAAAGCCTCTCTAGCAGCATTAATTTCAGCTATTTCTTCTAAATGAGGCAAACCATCCTTTTGCATTAAACGACGAAGTTGTCTCATTTTTTTAGCATATAAACGTCGTTGATTATTTAAAGCTTCACCTTTTTTACCTTTAAACAAAGCACAAGCTTGTCTTCTTTCTTGAGAAAGTTTTTTACGTTCGGCCTCAATACTATCAAAAACTGCCCTTATTTCCATCAAGCGTTCTTCTGATATATCCGGATTTTTACATTCATTCATCAGAGCTTTTTTCTGTTTAGTTAAAAGGGCTCTTTTAGCTTTATTATTTGCCAACAAACGAAGACCTTTCTGGCGTTGTTCCAATTCAGTGCTCTGATCTGTTTGAATTTTAATAACAATCGGCTTTGCAGTTAAATCGGGAGCTTTTGGAGACATAGAATTCTGTGGCATTTTTAATTTAGGCTGAGAATTTAAATGCATAGATTTTAATTGTTCTTTCCATTTTTGTTCCGATTTGCGTTCTAATTTATTCGACAAATAATAAATACCAGGGATTGTTGCTAATAAGGCTAAAATCCAAAGATAATTCTTGGAATCATCATCTTCACTATAATCAGAAGGATTGTAAACAGATGCTTTTTCTTCATGAACAGGATTTTCCTGTACAATCATTTTTTCTTCTTCAACTTGGGGAGTCTCTTGGATGGGAACTTCATTGGTCATATCAGCATTTTCTGTCTCTTCTTCATGAATAGGATTTTCCTGTGCGAGCGTTTTTTCTTCTTCAACTTGGGGAACTTCTTGAACAGGAACTTCATTAGCCATATCGGCATTTTCTGTCCCTTCTTCATGGATAGGATTTTCCTGTAAGACCGTTTCTTCCTGTTTAATTTCTGCAGCTTCTTGTAAATTCGCTTCTGTACTTTCTGAAACAGCCTCTTCTGGCATAACAACATCATCAGAAGATCTTGAAAATATTGCACTCTGCTCTCTTGATAACTCTTCTATAAGCTTTTCTGTTTCTTCATCCAAATCTATTTCTGTTGAAGCAAGAGAAGTAGCCCCCGTATCATTTTCGGAAGCTTCAGGTGCAAGAGGTTGCATCCAATCGTTAGTTTCTTGCGTATGAACAAAATCATTTGTGGAATAATTACAATTGCAGTCTTCTTTAGACATTTCATCTAATGCAATTAATGCATCAAAAATATCTTCTGTCCCTGGCAAAAACTCTTGAGATTTTGCCAATGCTCCAAAAGAAACGGTTGTCATCAATGTGGCTATTTTCAAAACTTTTTTAAACATTCTGTCTCCTTTTTTACACACATAAAGGGAATTATACCACAGATATTGTTTTTTGTCAACATTTATTTAAAATAAATAAAATTAAGATAAAAAAATTCCCCGTAGAAATTACCACGGGGAAAATTTTGAAAAGAAGTGAAATGAATTATTTCACAGCCTTTTTCAAGACAGCACCAGCTTTGAATTTCGGAGCTTTGGAAGCTGCGATTTTGATTTCTTTGCCAGTAGCAGGGTTACGGCCTTTACGAGCAGCACGTTTAGCAACAGCAAAAGTACCGAAACCTGTGATTTGAACTGTTTCGCCTTTTTTCAAAGCTTTTGTAACAACTTCGATAGCGGCTTCGACGGCACGACCAGCGTCAGCTTTGGTCAATCCGGCTGTTTTAGCAATAGCTTCAACAAATTCTGTTTTATTCATTTTAATTTTCCTTTCTTTATATATAAAGTTTATTCAGAAGGCAACATACCTTCTGATTCTGATTTTCCCCCATTTTTTTATAAAAGTCAAACAAAAAAATCACATTTTTTCAAAAAATATGCATTTTTTTCAATAAAAATTGATATAATTTATTAATTTTTAAAAATTATCCCCCAAAAAGATAAAAAAATACCCTGAGAGGAGGGTCTCAGGGTTTGGAGGAAAAACAAACAAAAATTTATAAGAAGATTTCAAAAAGAACATAAAAGATCTGGCAGTGACCTACTCTACCGCAGCTTAAGCTGAAGTACCATTGGCGCGAAGAAGTTTCACGTCCGAGTTCGGAATGGGATCGGGTGGGACCTTCTTGCAATAGCCACCAGATCATTTATGTT
>JAGCFA010000070.1 GCA_017650375.1 Alphaproteobacteria bacterium
AAAGGAGGCTAGATAAATGACAAGATCAATTTGGAAAGGACCGTTTGTTGATGGTGATTTACTGAAGAAAGCCGAAAAGGTGAAAGCTTCAGGTCGTCATGAATCAATCAAAACATGGTCTAGACGTTCAACAATTTTACCTGATTTCGTGGGATTGACTTTTGCTGTGTATAACGGTCACAAGTTTATTCCTGTGTCAGTAACAGAAAACATGATTGGGCATAAGTTTGGTGAATTTGCACCGACACGTACATTCGTTGCACACACCGCTGCTGATGCCAAGGTCACCCAAGGAGCATAAGATGGTAAAAGAACAAGTAAAACAAGTTAAAGCGGTCGCACGGACAATCCGTATCTCTCCGCAAAAATTAAACTTAGTGGCTGCAACCATTCGTGGGTTGAAGGTGAATAAAGCTTTGGATCAATTGACCTTTTCACGCAAACGCGTGGCTGGGGACGTGAAAAAGCTTTTAACCAGTGCTATTGCGAATGCTGAACACAACTTTGGTATGGATATTGATACTTTAGTGGTGCTCGAAGCTTATGTTGGAAAAGCCATGGTGATGAAACGTTGGCATGCTGCTGCAAAAGGTTCAGGTCATCGGATTATGAAACCATTTTCCAATTTAACAATTGTTGTGGGTGAACCCAAAGCCGAAAAGGCTGAAAAGAAGGCCCCAGCAAAGAAAGCTGCTGCTAAAACAACAAAAAAAGAAACAACTAAGAAGGAGGCTGCCTAATGGGACAAAAAGTAAATCCGATTAGCCTGCGTTTAGGGATTAACCGTACTTGGGATTCCCGTTGGTTTGCAGAAGATGATTATGCCGATTTATTATTGGCTGACATCGAAATGCGTAAATACTTGGAAAAGAAACTGGCCGCTGCTGGTATCAGTCACATTGTGATTGAACGTCCAGCCAAAAAGGCCCGTGTTACCATTTACTGTGCTCGTCCAGGTGTGGTCATTGGTAAAAAAGGCCAAGATATTGAAACATTAAAGAAAGATTTGACAAAGATGGCTGGTGGCAACGAAGTCAGCGTGAATATCGTTGAAGTTCGTAAACCTGAAATTGATGCCAAATTGGTGGCCGAAAACGTGGCTCAACAGTTGGAAAAGCGTATTTCTTTCCGTCGTGCGATGAAACGTGCTGTGCAATCTGCTTTGCGTCAAGGTGCAGAAGGCATTAAGATCAGCTGTGGTGGTCGTTTGGGTGGGGCTGAAATCGCCCGTACAGAATGGTACCATGAAGGACGTGTGCCTTTGCACACATTGCGTGCTGACATCAGCTATGGTGCAGCCACAGCCTTCACAACCTATGGTACTTGTGGTGTCAAAGTGTGGATCTATCGTGGTGAAATTTTGGCCAAAGATCCAATGGCCCAAGATAAACGTGCCAATGAAAAATAAGGAGAAGGAAAATGTTACAACCTAAAAGAACAAAACATAATAAAGCTTTTAAAGGCCGTATTCACGGTAAAGCTAAAAGCGGAACTTCTCTGGACAAGGGAACTTTCGGGTTAAAGGCTGAAGAACCCTGCCGTATGACAGCACGTCAAATTGAAGCTGCTCGTCGTGCTATTTCCCACGCAATGAAGCGTCAAGGACGTATGTGGATTCGGGTGTTTCCGGATGTCCCTGTGTCCAAGAAACCGCCTGAAGTGCGTCAAGGGAAAGGGAAGGGCGCCGTTGAATTTTGGGTCTGCCGTGTGAAACCTGGTCGTATTCTGTTTGAATGCGAAGGGGTGACAGAAGCCGTGGCTCGTGAAGCAATGACTTTGGCCAGTGCCAAGTTGCCGATCAAGACCAAGTTTATCGCAAGAACAGCTGATGAAGAGGTGTAAAATGGAAAAATTTAAGACAATTAAAGAAAAGTCTGTTGAAGATTTGAAGAAAATGGAAAGCGATTTGCATAAAGAAGCAATGAACTTGCGTTTTCAACAAGCACAAGGGGCTTTAAAGAACACAGCTCGTCGCGGTCAAATTCGCAAAGAAATTGCCCGTATTAAAACCGCTGTTTCACAAAAAACAACCACAAAAAAGGAGAGTAAATAATGCCTAAACGTATTTTACAAGGTGTCGTTGTTAGCGACAAAATGGATAAATCAGTGGTTGTTCGTGTTGAACGCCGGGTGATGCATCCTGTGTATAAGAAATACATCAAGCGCTCAAAGAACTATACAGCGCATGATGAAAAGAATCTGTGCAAAGTCGGTGACAATGTTCAGATTATGGAAAGTCGGCCAATTTCCAAGACAAAATCTTGGGTGGTCGTTTCAGAATAACTTGAAAGGAAAGGAAAACTATGATTCAAGTTGGAACAAATCTTGATGTAGCTGATAACTCCGGTGCCCGGAAAGTTCAGTGTATCAAGGTACTTGGCAGTGCCGCTAAACGGTATGCTCATGTCGGCGAAGTGATTATCGTGGCCGTCAAAGAAGCATTGCCCACAGGTAAGGTCAAACAAGGGGAAGTGCAACATGCTTTGATCGTCAGAACAAAGAAAGAAATCAAACGTAAGGATGGTTCTTCTATTCGTTTTGATTCCAACGCTGCTGTGCTGGTTGATGGACAAAATGAGCCAATCGGAACACGTATCTTTGGCCCGGTGACACGCGAATTGCGTGCTGCTGGATTTGTGAAGGTCATGTCTTTGGCTCCGGAGGTTTTATAATGAAACTGAAAATTAAAAAAGGTGACAAAGTCATCGTGATTACTGGCAAAGACAAAGGTAAGACTGGCGAAGTCACCAAAGTCTTAGTTCAGGAAAACAAAGTGATCGTTTCCGGTATTAATATCGCGAAACGCCACACAAAGCCTTCACAAGAATCTGCTGGTGGAATCATTTCTAAGGAAATGCCCATCCATATTTCAAATGTGGCTTATGTGGACCCGAAAACAAATAAAGCAACCCGCTTAGGGATTAAAATGGACAAAGACGGACGTAAAGTTCGCGTGGCCAAGAAATCCGGCGAAGTGGTTGATAAATAAGGAGAAGGAACATGGAAACAAGATTGCAAAAACGCTATAAAGAAGAAATTGTTCCTGCCTTGATTGAAAAGTTCGGGTATAAGAACAAAATGCAAGTTCCCAAATTGGAAAAGATCGTCTTAAACATGGGAATTGGTGAAGCAACCGAAGACAAAAAAGCCATTGAAGGGGCTGTGAAAGATATGGAAGCTATTGCTGGTCAAAAACCAGTGATTACACATTCCAGAAAATCAATTGCTACCTTTAAGCTGCGTTCAGGGATGCCCATTGGATGCAAAGTGACTTTGCGCCGTGAAAAGATGTATGAATTCTTGGATCGGTTAATTACAATGGCTATGCCTCGTATCCGCGACTTTCGTGGTATTTCTGGCAAGAGCTTTGATGGACATGGCAACTACGCTATGGGTATCAAAGAACAAATCATCTTCTTGGAAATCAACTATGATGCAGTGGATGCCATTCGCGGTATGGATATCGTTATCACAACATCTGCTAAGACAGACGAAGAAGCAAAAGCTTTGTTGGCTGGCTTTGGGATGCCCTTTATGAAGGAAGGAAAATAACCATGGCAAAATTGTGTCAAGTAAATAGAAATAAAAAGCGTGAAAAAATGGTCGCTCAATATGCTGCTAAACGTGCTGCATTAAAGGCCAAGATTGCTGATAAAAATGCTTCTCCTGAAGAAGTATTTGAAGCCTCAATCAAACTCGCTAAGTTGCCTCGCAATTCGTCCAAGACACGGATTCATAACCGTTGTAAATTGACAGGACGTTCCCGTGGGGTGTATCGGAAATTAGAAATCAGCCGTATTGAATTGCGTCGCTTGTCCAGTGAAGGTCAAGTGCCTGGCATGAAAAAATCCAGCTGGTAAGGAGAATAGAA
>JAGCFA010000071.1 GCA_017650375.1 Alphaproteobacteria bacterium
ATTTTAGGTCTTTTTTTTACAAAAAGCCATAGATTTTTTTGAAATTTCATCCTATATTATACAATAATATGTTAAAGGAGTTTTTTACATGGCAAATTTATATGAAATGTTAGGGGTATCTAAAACAGCATCTGATGATGAAATAAAAAAAGCTTATCGGAAATTGGCTCGTACATTGCATCCAGATGTTAATCCTGATAAGAAAGCACAGGAAAAATTTAAAGCAGTAACAAGTGCTTATGAACTCTTATCTAATAAAGATAAACGCCGACGCTATGATGCAGGTGAAATTGATGAAAAAGGCAACCCTACCCCCTTTGGTTCAGGCTTTTATGATAATGGTTCTGGAGCTGGTTTTGGTGGGCGCACTTATCGTCAAGGAAATACCACCTATACAAACATCAATCCGGAGGATTTAGCTAGTATGTTTGGTGGTATAGGAGGAGGATTTAATTTTTCTGATTTGTTTGGAATGAGTGGTATGTCTGGCATGCGTGGAGGAAGGCGTTCTTATCAACCACAAGGACAAGATGTTCAATATAGTCTTTCTATCCCTTTTGATTTATCTATTACAGGTGGTGAAACAACAGTCCGGTTGGCTAGTGGAAAAGAAGTGAAAGTAAAAGTACCTGCTGGTGTGGTGGATGATGCTGTTTTACGCTTAAAAGGAATGGGTGAAATGGGGGGAGATGCTTTAATTAAATTAAAAATATCCCCAAGTTTAATTTATACACGTCAAGGGGATAATCTAGAAAGAATTCTTCCTCTTACATTAAAAGAAGCTGTTTTAGGAACAAAAATTGCTGTACCCACTCCTTCTGGAGAGGTTGTGGTAAAAATTCCTCCTATGAGTGGTGGGGATAAAACTTTACGCTTAAAAGGAAAAGGGGTTACAGGTCGAGGGGATTTATTCTTAAAATTAAGTATTATTTTACCTAATTCAGATGAAGAATTAACACGTTTTGTTAAAAATTGGGATACTCATCAAAAAAATCCAAGATAATTACAATTTTTTTTATTGTTATTCTTTTAAAAGTGTGTTATGATAATTCTTAAGTACAAGATGGAATCTTGTACTAGAGGCGAAAGTCTCGACATCCAATAAAACTAAAACTTCTATTCCGAAAAAAACGATTGGATGGCCGCAAAATAAAAGATCTTCTTTAATATGCGGCATTTTTTTATGCTTAAAATTTAAAAATAATTATAAAACTTGACAAAATAACAAACAAGAGATATAATATATTTGTCTTATAAAGGAGATAACATGAATTGTGAAGAATATTATGAACGTGAATGTCTGTTGCGTCAATATATGGAATATGATGAAAAAAGTGGTGAATGGGTACCTATAGATAAAGAAGCTGTAAGAAAAAATCTTGAACGACAGAAACAAAAAGAAAAAAATATTGATTTGTTAGAAAAAAAAGCTGTGGAATTAGATGCTTTTTCTGATGGTGTTTTATTTCGTGTGTTAATGACAGATTTTAAAGAATGTGCAGGGAGACGTTTTAAATCTCCTTTTGTTGCACAACGTATTCATAATCGAGTTAATCGAGAACGTTTTGCTTATTTTAAGAAAATAAGAGTAAAGAGTAGATAAAAAAAACCGCCATACGTGGCGGTTTTTTTTATTCTGTCATTCCTAACAGCTTTTTATACTCATCTCTTAGAAATTCTGTTTCAGCGCGATCAGCTGGATCCATTTTGCGTAACTTTAAGACTTGACGTAAAACTTTTACATCAAACCCAGCACCTTTTGCTTCTGAAAAAACTTCCCGAATATCAGCAGTAAGTTCTTTTTTTTCTTCTTCTAATCGTTCAATACGGTCTACAAATGTATTTAATTGATTAGCGTCTTTTGATGCATTTGTATTTTCTTCCATTTCCCCCCCTTTTTTTTATTTTTTAATAGCGGCCACAGCAGCGTTCAAGTCAGCTTCACTACATAATCCTAAAGTTACTGGATTTTGTGCTTGAATTTTATTTAAGTTTTTATGAGTCCGTTCACGGATTGCTTTTACTGTTGGTTTTGTTGTCCGAATTAAGCGAATAATTTGGCCGTCAGTTAAATCCGGATGATTTTTCACCAACCATAAAATAGCAGATGGACGAATCATACGTTTAGATTGTGATAAAAACTTAGATCCTTTACTTAAAAGTTTTTCAATTTCAGGGTTAGTAGCTAAAGTCAAACAAGCATTTTCATCTGCTTCACACCGTTTAATTTCTTCCAATGTCAATTGATTGGTTGTAATTGGATCCATTCCAACAATATGGCTGGCTACATCACCGTCAGCAATAGCTTGAACTTCCAATGAGTGCATTCCACAAAATTCCCCAATCTGTTTAAAAGTAAGTGATGTATTTTCAACTAACCATACGGCTGTGGCTTTTGGCATTAAAGGCAGAGTCATTTTTTATCCTTTCGTTAAATTTGAATAGATAAAATATACACTTTTTCACCCAAAAAGGCAAGAAGTATTTATAATACCTTTAAAAATAAGGGATAAAAATTGATGTTGTTGTTATAATTGATACTGATTATAGCCACTGAGCTTGGTAAAAGGAGGAATTTGACTGTCCTACCTTATTTTAGGAAGATGTATTATTGTTATTATTCAACACAGAGTATATATGCCCCTGCAGTTTGTTTAGAAATATCAAAACGCAGGCTGGAATTATAATTTAGTTCTCCTTGATTAAGCCATATATGTGCTGGCACACATCCTTGTTTTGTTCCGCTGATATATGAAGCAACATTAGCAGTTGAATTATGTAAATATAAGGATGCTAATGCCTGTACAACTTTAGAACCAACACCATTTTTCTTACATACTGAGCTGTTAGATTGATTACTTTTGTCGTCACAACCAATGTCATCAATAGACGCAAGATGCATTCCAACAGCATTACATATACTGGCTGAACTATAATAATCTAGTAAGACATCATACCAAACCATATTTTTTGTTAATTTTAAGGCTTCTTCCTCTCCTAATAAAATTGGATTTCCATTGTTATCCACAAGACCTAAGAATTTTGCAACCCTAGCATCATCGCTAGCTGAGTATTGTTTTTTTCTTTTTTTAGAAGAAGGAAGATTTTGACAACTGCCGGCACTAGTAGGTCCTTTTTCACAAGTTGTTGTACTAGAAATATATAAATAATACTTTCCTGTATCACATAGCTGATTACATCTTGAAAAATATGAAGTTGAAGGATTTATAATCTCGTTTATAGACATGTTTTGATCCCAGCAACCAGTATCACATAAAGGTCCAAACCAAGCATTATCACAGGTGCAAGTATTGTCATCATTTAAAGAACCGTGTCGACCACAATTAATTTCGCTTTCGCATATTTCCCCTGTAAAGCCTTTTATACATGTACATTTATTATTAACGACAGTTCCATGGCTGGAACATTCAATCTCACAAACCGTGCCAGAATAGCCATTTTGACATTCACATTTTTCATTATTGACAAGGTTGCCATGTCCTGAACAAGCAGGAATACATTTTTTGTTTTCTGCATGCCAGACTTTTCCTTTTGGACAATTACAATTTTTCCCATTCGCTGTACCTGCATAGCCTCCTGTATTATTCTCACTAGTTCCAAAAAATTCAACACATAAGGCGCTACCTGAGGGACAAACTTCATTTTTCATAATACAGGTTTTATTAGCACAATATTGATAGTTTTGAACTTCGCACCCCTCTGGATCCTCATCAAAAGCCCGTGTAGTTGAATTCCCAGTTCCACCATTAGAGGAAGTCGATGAACCAGATCCCCCAGTTTTTTCCTCAGGTAAAACACCTTCTGTTGGTGATAAATTCTTATGATAAATAACTTCCGCTGTATAGGAATTATCTTCTTGCTTTTGACAATCAATACGTCGTATTGTTTCCCCAGACATTGTTTTTAATTGATTGCAAGTTATCTCATCTAAACCAGCAATTGGAAGTTTAAAAAATTCTTCATTAACAGGAATTGGGGTTTTACTAAAAATCCCTCGTTTATGAGCTCTAAAGGAAGAAGGCGAATTTTCCCCCGAATTAGAAGGAGAGTTTCCTCCTGAATTAGAAGGTAAGTTTCCCTCCGGATAGGAAGATGTGTTTTCTCCCTGGATAGAGGGACGTTCTATTTCTGAGAATAAAAATCCAACATCAACTTCTTCAGGATCTTTCCCTAAAGCCATTTGTTGAGCTGCTGTAACAGCTTGTTTATTTACTTCTGCTACTAATTCGTTGCAATCGTGTTTACGTTTGGCTGACTGGTAACCCATAATTCCACCAACAGATAACACTCCAATCACAGCTAAAACACCCATGATTTCAACCATACTACGACCAGATTCATTATGTGTCATTTTATTTTCCTTTTTTAGCAGTAGAACATAAAAAAAACACTAAGTCAAGGGTTATTTTTAATAAATTCTTAAAGAAAGATGAAAAAGGTGTTGACAGAAAAGATTTTTTCGAGTATAATAAGCAGAACTTTTTCTGTAACAGAAAAGTAGACGCGTCAAAAGAAAGGTCAAAAATGACAACACCAGCACAGTTTGTACGTCAGGTCAAACAAGAAGTTTCTAAAATTACTTGGCCATCAAGGGGTGATGCCTTGCGTGGTACAGTTGTTGTTATCGGTGCCAGTATTATATTGGCTGCCTTTTTAGTGTGTGTAGATTTTGTATTTGCAGCGGCTGTTGGGGCCGTCGTTGGAGGTTAATATTATGGCAATGCGTTGGTATGTTATTCATGCCTATTCGGGTTTTGAACAAAAAGTGGCTGATTTTATTAAAGAACAAGCTGAAAAGAAAGGGCTTTCTTCTTTGGTGGAACAAGTGATTGTTCCGACAGAAAAAGTAATGGTTGTTCAAAATGGCACCAAGAAGGAATCATCCAGGAAGTTTTTCCCAGGCTATGTATTAGCTAAGATGGAAATGACAGATGCCACCTGGTATCTGGTTAAAAATACCCCTAAAGTTACTGGATTTTTAGGTGGAAAGAAACCTCAAGCAATTACAGAAGCAGAAGCTGGTCGGATTTTAAATCAAGTAGAAGAAGGTGTGTCACGTCCTCGTTCTGCTGTTTCTTTCGAAGTAGGGGAACAGGTTCAAATTATGGATGGGCCTTTTGTGAGTTTTGTGGGGGAAATTCAAGAAGTGGATACCGAAAAAGAACGTTTGAAATTACAGGTTTCTATTTTTGGTCGTCCCACCCCTGTGGAATTGACTTATACACAAGTAAAGAAGGTGTAAAAATGTCGCGCTTAATGGGTAATGATAGTGAATCGTTTTGGTGTGGTAGAAGAGTTGACCTGTCCTTCCTTTCAAAGTCCGCAAAAAAAACTGAGGAAAAATCAGGTTGTGCTTGTGGACGTAAGGTGTGTTGTGGAAAGCATAAAAGTGGTCACTGTTCTTGCCGGAAAAAAGGGCTAGAACGCGATTAGTTTTTTAAGAGGGCGGATAAAATTGGTTCGTGTCCGTCTTTCTAGTAGCAGATGAGCCATCATCGGACTACGAAACTTCAAGGTTGAAAAACCGAATGAACCAAAAAACGAAATGCTAAATGAGGTTATAAAATGGCAAAAGAAATATTAGGTTTTATCAAGCTTCAAATTGAAGCCGGTAAGGCCAACCCGTCCCCTCCAGTGGGACCTGCCTTGGGTCAAAGAGGCTTAAATATTATGGATTTTTGTAAGGCGTTTAACGCAAAAACACAAAAAGAAGAACCTGGTTCTCCTATTCCTGTAATTATTACAGCGTATAAGGACCGCACTTTCTCCTTTGTGACAAAGTTACCGCCTGTCAGCTATTATATTAAAAAAGCTGCAAATTTAAAGAGTGCCAGTCATGCGCCTGGTCGTGATAAAGCTGGGAAGATTACCAAAGCTCAAGTCAAGGAAATCGCTATAAAAAAGATGCCAGACTTGAACTGTCACACAGTGGAAGCTGGTATGGAAATGGTGGCCGGCCAAGCTCGGTCAATGGGTATTGAAGTCGTGGAGTAAGAAAATGACAGGAAAAAGATTAAAAAAGGCCTATGAAGGCATTGAAAAAAAAGCTTACTCTTTGGACGAAGCTATTAAAATGATTAAAGCTGGTGCGACTGCCAAATTTGATGAAACAGTTGATATTGCTGTGAAATTGGGTGTTGATCCAAAACAATCTGACCAAATGGTGCGTGGTGCTGTGAGTTTGCCTGCTGGAACCGGTAAAACTTTAAAGGTTGCTGTGTTTGCCAAAGGCCCAAAAGCTACAGAAGCTAAGAACGCCGGCGCTGATATTGTTGGGGATGATGACCTGATGAACGATATCTTAGCTGGTAAAATTGATTTTCAACGTTTGATCGCTACCCCAGATATGATGGGTTTAGTGGGTCGCGTCGGTAAGATTTTGGGACCCAAAGGGTTGATGCCAAATCCCAAATTAGGAACTGTAACAATGGATGTAGCGAATGCAGTGAAAGCTGCCAAAGCCGGTCAAGTGCAATTCCGTGTGGATGCGGCTGCCATTGTGCATGCTGGTATCGGTAAAGCCAGTTTTTCAGATGATAAAATCGCTGAAAATGTGCGCGCTTTCGTGAAAGCATTACAGGGCTTGAAACCCGCCTCCTCTTCAGGTGTTTACCTGCAACAGGTGGCTTTGAGTACCACTCAAGGGGTTGGCGTGAAAGTCGCGTTAACCAGTATTGGGTAAATGAGTTTTTGGCCTTGCCTTTCGGGGTGAGGCCGAAAAAATGCCTGTCCAAGACTGTGGGCGCTTATCATGGGATAAGCTTTAATAGGAGAGCACTCCGCCGACATAGACAGAACGGTGATGGAAATATTCCAAAAACCGGTTTCTGGACAGGGTGAGTAAGGAAGGGATTGTCCCGACCTTGTGTAGAAACCAAGAAGGGCGAATAAAAATTCAAACTTCTTAAAAAACGGAGTAAGAAAAGTGAAACGTGAAGAGAAACAACAGCTGATTTCTTCTTTATCAGACGTTTTCAAAAAAGCGAAGTTAGTCGTGGTTGTCCATAATAATGGGCTTACCATGGAAGAAACAACCGCTTTAAGAAAAGGTGTGCGTGAAGATGGTGCCAGCTATAAAGTTGCGAAAAACCGTTTAGCAAAACTTGCTTTAGCAGGAACACCTTGTGAATCCTTGGCGGATTTATTAAAGGGACCAACAGGAATCGCTTATTCAGAGGACGAAATTGCAGCTTCTAAAGCTGTCGTCAAAATGGCAAAACAATCCAATAAATTTAAGGTTATTGGTGGTGTCATGAATGGGCAAGCAATTGATGTTGCGCGTATTCAACAATTGGCTTCTTTGCCAGATTTGGATGGATTGCGTGGCAAGTTGATTGGATTGTTGCAAGCGCCTGCTGGACAGTTGGCTAGACTCGCAAAAGCTTACTCAGAAAAACCAACTGAGTAATTATTTTAACTTAAGAAAGGAATATTAAAATGACTGATTTAAATAAATTGATTGATGAATTGTCCCAGTTGACAATTTTAGAAGCTGCTGATTTAGCAAAAGCTTTGGAAGAAAAGTGGGGCGTAAGCGCTGCTGCTCCTGTAGCTGTTGCTGCTGCCGGTGCTGCTGCTGGTGCTGCTGAAGAAAAGACCGAATTTGACGTGATCTTGACCGATGCTGGTGCTAACAAAATCGGCGTGATTAAGGAAGTCCGTGCTATTACGAACTTAGGCCTTAAAGAAGCTAAAGACTTGGTTGATGGTGCTCCAAAAGAAATTAAGAAAGGTGCCGCCAAAGACGAAGCCGAAAAAATCAAAAAACAACTGGAAGCCGCTGGTGCTAAGGTTGAATTAAAATAAGGTAGGTTTTTACCTTGAGGGGTAGGGTTGTTCCGAATGATTTTGGGGCAACCCTCAAGCCCTTTAAATAAACCAAGGGAAAGCTGACGCCCAACATGTCAGCAACGAGTTGAAAATTTTTTTATGGGGTGCATAACGCATGATAAAGTCTGAAATGAATCACCGTCGGGTTCGGAAAAACTTCGGTCGTATTGAAACAGTGGCTGAAATGCCCAATTTGATTGATGTTCAAATCAATTCTTATAAACAATTTTTACAAATGGGTGTTCCGCCCGAAAAACGGGAAGATAGCGGCTTACAGGCCGTTTTTAAGTCTGTTTTCCCGGTACATGATTTTGCAGGACGGGGCGATCTTGAATTTGTGCGTTATCAATTAGATACTCCTAAATTTGATGTTCAAGAATGCTTGAAGCGTGATTTGACATATGCTTCACCTGTACGTGCCACACTTCGTTTGGTTGTGTGGGATATTGATGAAACCACAGGTGCCAGAACGATTCGTGATATTAAAGAACAAGATGTTTATATGGGTGATTTACCCATGATGACAGAAAAGGGTACTTTTATTGTCAACGGGACAGAACGTGTAGTGGTCAGCCAAATGCATCGTTCACCCGGTGTGTTTTTTGGACATGATAACGGGGAAACACATTCTTCTGGTAAATTGCTTTATTCCGCCCGCATTATTCCGTACCGTGGGTCATGGATTGATTTTGAATTTGATGCCAAAGATTTAGTCAATGTGCGTATTGACCGCCGTCGTAAGTTACCGGCCACAACGCTTTTGTATGCTTTGGATAGTGCTGAAACCGAGAAAAAACGCCAAGAAGCGGCTAAGGAAGGTAAAACCTTAGATCTTTCTGAAGTTAGCGGTATGAGCAAAGAAGAAATTTTAAATGCTTTTTATGAAAATAGCGTTTATAAGCTGGATAAAAAAGGTTGGAAAACCACCTATAAACCAGAACGTTTCAAGGGAACCAAATTAATGTGCGATTTGGTGGATGCTAAAACAGGAAAAGTTGTTGCTCAAAAAGGCGAAAAGATGATTCCGGCCAGAGCAATGAAATTAGCAAAAGACGGCTTGGAAGAACTGTTGTTGCAAGAAACTGATTTATATGGGCGCTTTGTTGCTACAGATATGATTGATGAAAAGACTGGTGAGGTCTTATTGGAAGCCGGGGATGAACTTTCTGAAGATGATTTCAAGAAATTTAAAGAATTAAAAATCAAAGAAGTTCCTTTGTTATACATCGATTATGTCACAGTTGGACCTTATATTCGTAATACTTTGGTCGCAGATAAATGCACTACCCGTGAAGAAGCTTTGATTGAAATTTATAAAATCATGCACCCGGGTGAATTGCCCGTTGTGGAAACAGCAGATGCCACTTTCCGCGCTCTTTTCTTTGACAAAGAACGCTATGATTTGTCGGCTGTGGGTCGCGTGAAGATGAATATGCGTTTGGGCTTCAACAATGAAGATGTTTCTCCTGAAACACGCACCTTACGCAAAGCTGATATTTTAGCCATCGTTAAAGTGTTGACCGATATTAAAGATGGCAAAGGTGAAGTGGATGATATCGATAATTTGGGTAACCGTCGTGTACGTCCTGTGGGCGAATTGATGGAAAACCAATATCGTATTGGATTGTTGCGCATGGATCGCTTGATTCGTGAACATATGACTTCCGCTGAAATTGATACAGTGATGCCATCTGATTTAGTGAACGCTAAACCTTTAGCATCAGCTGTGCGTGAATTCTTTGCGTCCAGTCAATTGAGTCAATTTATGGATCAAAATAACCCCTTGTCTGAAATCACACATAAACGTCGTTTGTCTGCTTTGGGACCTGGAGGACTCACAAGAGATCGTGCCGGTATGGAAGTGCGTGACGTGCATCCAACCCATTATGGTCGTATTTGTCCGATTGAATCTCCAGAAGGTCAAAACATCGGTTTGATCAACTCACTTGCCACTTATGCCAAAGTGAATGATTATGGCTTTATTGAAACACCATATCGTCGTGTGGTGGACAAGAAGGTGACGAACGAAGTCGTGTATATGTCCGCAATGGAAGAAGCCCGTCATACAATCGCTCAGGCAAATTCCACATTGGATGCAAAAAATACTTTAACCGACGAATTTGTTACAGCGCGTCAAGCTGGTGAAGTCGTTCATGTGAAACCTGAAGAAGTGGACTTTATGGATGTGTCCCCACGTCAAGTGGTATCTGTGGCTGCCAGTTTGATTCCATTCTTGGAAAACGACGACGCAAACCGTGCTTTGATGGGATCTAACATGCAGAAACAGGCTGTGCCACTCCTTAAGAACCAATCTCCATTGGTTGGAACGGGAATGGAACGTATTGTGGCTAAGGATTCTAAAGCTGCAGTGTCTGCCCGTCGTGCTGGTGTGGTACAATCTGTGGATTCTGCCCGTATTGTGATTCGTGCCACTGAAGAACTTTCTTCAACCTCAGCCGGTGTGGATATTTACGATTTGGATAAATTCCAACGTTCCAACACAGGAACCTGTATGACACAAAAACCGCTTGTCAAAGTGGGTGAAACGGTGGAAAAAGGTGAAATTATCGCCGATGGTCCTTGTACAGAAATGGGCGAGTTGGCTTTGGGGCGAAACGTTTTAGTGGCCTTTGTACCTTGGAACGGATACAACTACGAAGACTCTATCTTGGTCAGTGAACGCATTGCCCGTGATGATGTCTTTACGTCCATTCACTTGGAAGAATTTGAAGTGACGGCTCGTGATACAAAGCTCGGTCAAGAAGAAATTACCCGTGATATTCCAAACGTTGGTGAAGAAGGCTTGCGTAACTTGGACGAAACAGGTGTGATTTACATTGGCGCTGAAGTGAAAGCCGGTGATATTTTGGTGGGTAAAGTAACACCAAAAGGGGAAACCGTTATGACACCGGAAGAAAAGTTACTCCGTACCATCTTTGGTGAAAAAGCCGCCGATGTGCGTGACAGTTCATTGCGTGTACCTCCTGGTATCTCAGGAACCGTGGTGGATGTGCGCATCTTTACCCGTCGTGGGTTGGAAAAAGATGAACGCGCTCGTTCCATTGAACAAGCTGAAATCACAAAATTGGCCAAAGACCGTGATGATGAAAAGGCTATTTTGATCGCTGACTTTGCAGGTCGTATCCGTGAAAAGTTGGTGGGTCAAAAGGTCACAAAAGCTGAAGGATTCAAGGCTAACCATGTTTTGACAGCTGAGGATTTAGCAGATTTAAAGATTTCAAATTTACGTAAAATCAACGTCAAAGAAGATGCTGTTATGGTGGATGTGGAACAACTGATTAAAACCTATGATGACGCCGAAAAAGAATTGCAAGCCGAATTTGAAAATAAGGTTGAAAAATTGCAACGGGGTGATGATATGTTGCCTGGCGAACTGAAAAAGATCAAAGTTTTTGTGGCCGCAAAGCGCAAATTGCAACCCGGGGACAAAATGTCCGGTCGTCATGGGAACAAAGGTGTGGTTTCTCGCGTGCTCCCAATTGAAGATATGCCTTATACAGAAGACGGAACCCCTGTGGATATCGTGTTGAACCCATTGGGTGTGCCATCTCGTATGAACGTTGGACAGATTTTGGAAACACACTTGGGATATGCTTGTCATGCACTGGGTGCCGAAATTGACAAGGCTGTGAAAGCGGTTAAAGCCAATAAAGCAAAAGTGGATGATCTGCGCAAAACACTGAAAGACATTTATGGAGATAAAGAATACACCAAGAAGATTGCGCCGATGTCCGATGAAGAATTGATGGAAATGGCTAATAACCTGAAAGATGGTTTGCCAATCGCCACACCGGTTTTTGATGGGGCACACATGGATGACATTGATGCCATGTTGAAACGGGCCGGATTGCCTGTTTCCGGTCAAGTGACCTTATTTGACGGACGTACAGGTGAAGCCTTTGATCGCAAGGTCACCATCGGGTATATGTATATGCTGAAATTGCACCACTTAGTGGATGAAAAGATTCACGCTCGTTCCATTGGGCCATACAGCTTGGTTACACAACAACCTTTGGGTGGTAAAGCTCAAGGCGGTGGTCAGCGCTTCGGTGAAATGGAAGTGTGGGCTTTGGAAGCCTACGGGGCGGCCTATACCCTGCAAGAAATGTTGACCATCAAGTCTGATGACGTGTCAGGTCGTATCAAAGCCTATGAAACCATTATCCGCGGGGATACCAGCTTTGAAGCGGGCATTCCTGAATCCTTCAATGTGTTGGTGAAAGAAATGCGCTCACTTGGCTTGGATGTGGAACTGAATCAAAACGAACAATAAGGAGAAATGACAATGAATGAACTTATGAGAACTTTCAGCCCTTTGGCAAATCCGCAAACGTTTGATAACATTCGGATTTCAGTGGCCTCCCCTGAAAAAATCAGGTCTTGGTCGTTTGGTGAAGTAACCCGTCCGGAAACCATTAACTATCGGACTTTTAAGCCCGAACGCGATGGTTTGTTCTGTGCCAAAATCTTTGGCCCGGTGAAAGATTATGAATGTTTGTGCGGTAAGTATAAGCGCATGAAATACCGTGGGATTACCTGCGAAAAGTGCGGTGTGGAAGTGACCCTTTCCAAGGTGCGTCGCGAACGCATGGGACACATTGATTTAGTGGCCCCTGTGACGCATATTTGGTTTTTGAAATCTTTACCCAGCCGTATCGGGACACTGCTTGATATGATGCTGAAGGATTTGGAAGCTGTTTTGTATTTTGAAAAATACATTGTGATTGAACCAGGCTTGACCCCCTTAAAGCAGTTTGAACTTTTGACCGAAGAACAATATCAAAAAGCACAAGAAGAATATGGGGAAGATGCTTTCCGTGCTGGAATTGGGGCAGAAGCCATCAAAGCTTTACTCAGCCAGATTGATTTAGCCGAAGAAGCTAAAAAATTGCGCGCTGAATTGATTGAAACCAAAGCGGATATGAAGCGCAAGAAAATCGTCAAGAAGTTGAAATTAGTGGAAGCTTTCTTGGAATCCGGATCCCGTCCTGAATGGATGGTGTTGGATGTGTTGCCTGTGATTCCACCAGATTTGCGTCCTTTGGTGCCATTGGATGGCGGTCGTTTTGCAACCTCTGATTTGAACGATTTGTATCGCCGTGTTATTAACCGTAACAATCGTTTGAAACGGTTGTTGGAACTGCGTGCACCAGAAATCATTATCCGCAATGAAAAGCGTATGTTGCAAGAAGCTGTGGATGCTTTGTTTGATAATGGTCGTCGCGGTCGTGCTGTGACAGGGATTAACAAGCGTCCCTTAAAGTCTTTGGCAGATATGTTGCGCGGTAAAGCCGGTCGTTTCCGTCAAAACTTGTTGGGTAAACGCGTGGACTATTCTGGTCGTTCCGTGATTACGGTGGGTCCTGAATTGAAATTGCATCAATGTGGTTTACCAAAACGTATGGCTTTGGAACTGTTTAAACCGTTTATCTATGCAAAATTGGAAGCTCAAGGTAAGGCTGCAACCATCAAAAACGCTAAAAAGTTAGTAGAAAAAGAAACACCAGATGTCTGGGATATTTTGTCCGAAGTGATTAAGGAACACCCCGTGCTTCTGAACCGTGCACCAACCTTGCATCGTTTGGGTATTCAAGCCTTTGAACCCGTTTTGATTGAAGGAAAAGCCATTCAATTACATCCGTTGGCTTGTACAGCATTTAACGCCGACTTCGACGGAGACCAGATGGCTGTGCATGTTCCTTTGTCAACGGAAGCTCAATTAGAAGCTCGCGCTTTAATGTTGTCCACAAACAACATTTTGGCCCCTGCCAATGGACAACCTATTATTGTTCCGACACAGGATATGATTTTGGGGATGTACTATTTGTCCATGATGCGTGAAGGTGAAAAAGGCGAAGGAATGGTCTTCTCTGGTCGTCAAGAAATCGAACATGCTTTGTTTGAAAAAGCTGTTTCTTTGCATGCAAAAATTAAAGTGCGCTTAGAAATTACCGATGACAATGGTGAACGTGTAACCAAATTAGTGGAAACGACACCAGGACGTGTGATTTTGTCCGAAGTGTTGCCAACCACCGGTAAAGTGCCGTTCAGCTTGATTAACCGTCAAATTGGTAAAAAGCAAGTGGCTGAGATTTTAGGCATCGTCTATCGTGAATGTGGTCAACAGGAAACCTGTGTTTTTGCAGATAACATTAAAGCAATGGGCTTTAAGAATGCTGCAAAAGCCGGTATTTCCATTGGTAAGGATGACTTTATTATTCCAGCTGAAAAGAAAAAATTGTTAGCTGCTACCGAAGCAAAGGTAAATGAATATGAACGTCAATATCAAGATGGTTTGATTACCCGTTTGGAAAAATACAACAAAGTGGTGGATGCTTGGGGCAGTTGTACAGATGCTGTGGCTAAAGCCATGATGAAAAACATTTCTAAAACAGAACCGGGTAAACCTGTGAACTCTGTCTTTATGATGTCTGATTCTGGGGCACGTGGTTCTGCCACCCAGATGCGTCAGTTGGCTGGTATGCGTGGTTTGATGACCAAGCCATCAGGCGAAATTATCGAAACACCGATTCGTTCTAACTTTAAAGAAGGGTTGACCGTTTTGGAATACTTTAACTCCACACACGGTTCTCGTAAAGGGTTGGCCGATACCGCTTTGAAAACAGCAAACTCTGGGTATTTGACGCGTCGTTTGGTGGATGTAGCACAAGATGCCATTATTACAATGGAAGATTGTGGTACAGAAAACGGTATTACCATTCAACCGATTATTGAAGGTGGGGATGTGATTGCTACGACCGGTGAACGCATTTTAGGACGTGTAACAGCCGAAGATGTTAAACATCCAGAATCCGGTGAGGTAATCATTCCTCGTGGTAAATTGGTAGATGAACAAGATGTGGCCAAGATTGATGCTCTCGGCATTGATTCCGTTAAGATTCGTTCAGTACTCACCTGTGAAGCCGAAGATGGTATTTGCGCGGCCTGTTACGGACGTGATTTAGCCAGAGGAACCCCTGTAAACTTGGGAGAAGTGGTGGGTATTATTGCCGCTCAATCCATTGGGGAACCAGGAACCCAGTTGACATTGCGTACCTTCCACGTTGGTGGTACAGCTCAACGTGGGGCAGATGCCGCTGTGGATGCCGCCTTTGATGCACAAGTGCGTTTAGGGCAGGGGATCATTGTGAAGAACTCTCAAGGAGCAAGCGTTATTTTGTCCCGTAATTTTGAAATTTCACTGTTGGATGCTAACCATCGTGAAAAAGCTCGCCATAAGGTACCCTATGGGGCTAAATTGATGGTAGAAGACGGCCAAGAAGTGAAAAAAGGAACTCGTTTGGCAGAATGGGATCCATACTCAACTCCAATGATTGCCGATGCAGACGGTGTGGCTAAATATGAAGACATCATTGCCGGTAAGACTTTGGATGAACGTACAGATCCATCAACAGGACTCACCGAACGTATTATTATGGAACCGGATAAACAATCTTCTTCCAAGAACCTGCGTCCGACAATTGCGATTGTGGGTGAGAAAGGTAAAGCTGTCAAAACAAGTAAGGGTGTTGAAGCCAAAACTTACTTGCCAAAAGGTGCTATCATCACTGTTAAGGATGGTCAAGAAATCCACGTGGGCGATGTTTTGGCCTTGGTGGCACGTGATTCCAAAACAAAAGATATTACAGGCGGTTTACCACGTGTGGCCGAACTTTTTGAAGCCCGTCATCCAAAAGATGCCGCTATTATGGCTGAAGTCGCCGGACGTGTGGAATATGACACAGACTTTAAGTCCAAGCGCGTGATCAATGTGGTGGATGATGAAGGTCATAAGCATGCTCATCTAATTCCGAAAGGTCGTACGCCAGCTGTTTACGAAGGTGATATTGTCCAAAAGGGTGATATGATTGTGGAAGGACCTTTGGCTCCACACGATATCTTGCGCATTTTGGGTGTGGAAGCTTTGGCTCATTACTTGGTCAAAGAAGTCCAAGCCGTGTATCGTTTGCAAGGTGTGCGTATCAATGATAAGCATATTGAAGTGATCGTGCGTCAAATGATGCGTAAGATGGAAGTGGTGGATCCGGGTGATACCACGCTTTTGGAAGGTGAACAAGTCGAAAAAATGCAACTCATAAAAGAAAACTTGAAAGCTGAAAAAGCAGGTGGTAAGCCAGCCAGAGTGGCCCCAGTCTTGTTGGGTATTACTAAGGCTTCATTGCAGACCAGCTCGTTCATTTCTGCAGCCTCCTTCCAAGAAACAACGCGCGTGTTGACCGAAGCTGCCGTGGCGGGTAAAACAGACCCACTTCACGGCCTGAAAGAAAACGTGATCGTGGGACGTTTGATTCCTGCTGGTACCGGTGCAGAAGTCAGACGCTTGCGTCAGATTGCGGCCGAACGCGATAAAGAAATTTTGGCGTCACGCAATAAGGAAACGCATAACGTGGCCGAAGGCGAATCAGAAAGACCGCAAGTTGAAGGCTAAAAAATAATTCCCTCGCCGATTTCAAGCGGGGGATTTTTTTTATTGACATATTTTATATTTTCATTTAAACTAAAGGGGCATTTGGTATAGGGCCAAGTGCCGGACTTGAAAAATCCGTACTCGTGAAATCCGCCTGGGGCGGATGGTTGCCCAATATATTGAACAGGTGACGCTATAACGAGTATAGTTTTTCAACATCCGTCCACTTTTGAAAAAAAGTGGAATTTTTATTGAAAAAAAGAGGAAGGTTGAAAATGCAAAATGAATCCGGGCGGAGTTTAGTTGAAATGCTAGGGACACTTGCAATTATGGGAATCTTGTCTATGATAGGAATAGCAGCCTTTCATTCTGCCATGAATAAACATAAGGTCAATACCCTGATTCAGGAAGCTCAAAAAAGAGCC
>JAGCFA010000007.1 GCA_017650375.1 Alphaproteobacteria bacterium
ACTGGAAAAAGCCATTTCTTTTGCCGATGAAAAGCATCCTGATTTTGTTTATACAAAGGGGTCTTTGATTGATTATTTCAAACAAGCGGGATTTAAAACCTATTGGCTGTCCAATCAATATGCTTTGGATGAACGAGATACCGTTATTACCGCTATGACAATGCATGCTGATTACAATAAATGTTTTAATTTTGGGGGATTGAAGCGTTTTGAAAAGGCTGGATTAGATGGGGATATGTTGTCAGATATTCAAAAGATTTTAGATAATGAAGAAGATAAAAAAGTCATCTTTGTTCATTTAATCGGATCGCACGCCGCCTATGTCAATCGCTATCCCGCCGAATTTAAGCATTTTGAAGGAAAAATGCCTGATAAAAAATTATCCCCCAAAAATCAGGAATTTTTAAACACCTATGATGATTCTGTTCGTTACACAGATTGGTTGTTGGCTGAAATGATTAAAAAATTAAAAGCCCAAAAGGGCATAAATTATTTGCTTTATTTTTCAGACCATGGGGAAGATGTGTTTGACAGTACAACTACAAAATTGTTAGGGCATTCAGAGTTGGCAAACAAAGCAATGACTTCTGTACCTTTAAGAATATGGCTGTCAAAAGAATTAGAAAAAGTGCGCCCCGATATTCGTAAACGCGCCACCCATTTGGATAAGCCCTATAAATTGGAAGACCTAATCCATACAGTTATTGATATTTCATCCTTGACAAATAAGGATTACACCCCCAAAAAAAGCATCTTAAATGCGGATTAGGTGAATTTCCAAAAGGGGCTTTTTGCCAAAGTGTTCCTTGAGGAACTGACGCACCACATGACGCATTTTGTCCTTGATAAGATTATCTTCGCCCACACGTTCTGGGTCAATTTCAGCAAGTGCTGATGCAATCGCTTGACCCAATTCGCCTTTAATCGCTTCATCATCTGACATAAGACCAAAGGTAGAAAGCTGAGGCATCCCGACCACTTGGGCATTGTGATCCACCACCAGTGTTAAAACGGCGGTGCCTTCATCCATCATTTTACGACGTTTTTTAAGAACATCAGCATTAAGAGGCACAATTTGATTGCCATCCACCGCCAAAATCCCCGATTTTACTTCGCCCACAATTTCCGGTGTTTCTTTTAAAGCAATCATTTGTCCATCATTGAGGCCAACTGCAAAGGGAATCCCCATCTCTTTAGCCATTTGGGTATGGCAGTTAAGCTCATACGTATCGCCATGCACGGGCAAAACGATATGAGGCTTTAAAAGGTCATACATCTTTTTTAAGTCATCCCCTGCATAATGCCCAGAAATATGAACGAGTTCCGTTTTTTCAGTGATAATTTCAATCCCTTTAGAACGAAGTTTTTTCTGCAATAAATCTATCGCTTTTTCATTACCAGGAATCACACTGGATGAGAAAATAACCACATCCCCTGCCCCAAAAGAAACTTGATTGGGGGTAGGCATCATGGCCGCCAGGTTATTGAGGGCTGAATGGCGTTCCCCTTGAGAACCCGTGCAAATGTAAAGAACTTTGTTGGAGGGAAGTTCCAGTGCCTCTTGTTCCGACAAAAATTCTGGAATATCCTTAAAATACCCCGTTGCACGCGCAGCGGCATCAATGCGCCAGAGACTGCGCCCCAACAAACACACCACACGATTATTTTCCTTGGCTGCCTGATAAATACTTTGCATGCGTACCACATTACTGGCAAAACAGCCCACCGCGATTTTGCAATTTTTATGTTCCCCTATCAATTTAGAGAGATTTTTTTGGACATCCTGTTCGTTGGCTTTAACCTTTTCTTCAGAGGTATTCGTGGAATCACAGACGACCGCTAAGACACCCTCTTTACCGAGTTCTTTCAAAGTTTCGTAATCGGTTGTACTTTCGGACGCATTTTCTTCAAAGCGCCAATCGCCCGTATGCACCACCATGCCCGCCTTGGTACGAATAGCCAGCGCATTGGGTTCAGGAATAGAGTGTGTCATTTTGACAAATTCAATTTCAAAAGGGGGAAGTTCAATGACATCGCCTTGAGAAACGGTATGCACTTCAGCACGTCCCAAAAGCCCCTCTTCTGCCAATTTGGAATCAATGAGTTCTTTAGCAAAGGCGGTGCAATAAATGGGACATTGTAAATCATGCCACAAATAGGGAATACCGCCAATATGATCTTCATGGGCATGGGTAATCACTAACCCCACGATATCAGCTTTGTGTTCAGCCAAAAAAGAGGGGTCAGGTAATAAGCAATCTACCCCAGGCAGATTATCATCAGGAAAACCAATCCCACAATCCACAACTAACCACTTGCCATTTAAACCATAGGCAAAACAGTTCATCCCAACGCCCGTTGCGCCACCCACCGGTACAAATACTAAATCATCTTTTGAAAATTCTAAATCTGTCATTATTTATCCTTATTTAAAAATACATCTCCGACGGTTAAGGTGCGTGTCCCTTTTTTCTGTTTTAATAAAAGAGCGCCTTTCGCGTCAATTCCTTTAAAAATACCTTGCAATTCCACATCTGCCAAATGAATTGAAATCGGCTTATGAAGGCCTGTAGCATAAGAAAGCCAACGTTTGCGAATTTCTTTAAATCCCTTTTTATCCAATAAATCCAATAAGGTATTATATTGGAGTAAAATTCTTTTTGCCAATGTCATCGGGCGCAGGCGGCCTTCCAAATTAGCTGTGGGATAAAGAACACCTTCTTCCGGTGAAGTCATCACATTCACACCGATGCCAACCACCAACTTATCCCCTTCTTTTTCAATTAAAATACCAGCCAATTTCTTACCCGAAAGCAAAACG
>JAGCFA010000072.1 GCA_017650375.1 Alphaproteobacteria bacterium
AAAAATTTTTCGGTTTCCTGGCCTTCGCGATTTGGATCTAATAAAGAACAGGTGGTCATTAGAGCGACTAAAGCCAATTTTAATTCTTGATTTACCTTATAGGTCGCTTTAGCCGGCATACATTGAACTTCAAAATCATGAGCAGCTTGGTAATGGGAAAAAGAATTCAATCGATAAAGCCCTCTTAACGATTCTTCTGATAAAGGGATGTTGGTTTGAATTCTTTCTTGTTCTAGATAAGGCATTTGTTTTTGCATATATATAGTATAGCATAGTTTCTGATTTTGACAAGCCTTTATTTAAGGTAATTTAGGGATTATTGAAAAGTGACGCCGCACAAAAAATCCAATAATTGTAGTTGCAATCGTCTATCGTGCATTAAAAAAGAGGTCATTTCCCAACGAATCCTATCGCGGACTTTTCTTTGAGCTTCTCTGTTTTGCAAAGAAACATTTTTCCCATCTTGCCTATATCTTAATAAAACTTCCTGCAAGTTATCCAAATGGCCAAAATGAATCAGCCGGCGCCATAGATCGTAATCTTCTGCCAATTTAAATTCCTCACGAAATTGCAGATCATACTTTTTGATTGTTGAAGCACGGAACATAACTGTCGGATGAATAATAAAAGGTTTCCATCTGATTAAGTCATAGTAAGTAAATCGGGAAAGAGGGAGCCAAATTTGTGTAGCAGGAAAAAATTCTGCCCCTGTTCCTAAAACAACTGTTTCAGGATGCGTATCCAAATAGGCTACTTGTTTTTCAAAACGTGTTGGCAAAGAAATATCATCACTATCCATGCGTGCAATATATTCACCTTTAGCCAGACTAAAGCCTCGATTTAATTGGAAAATAATACCTTTATTTTCGTCACTTTTTGAGTAAATGATCCGTTGGTCATGAAAAGAATCGACTACATCCTTTATATAAGTGGCTTTTGAACCGTCATCCAAGATCAAAAATTCAAAATCGCTAAAAGTTTGTCCGAGAATTGATTCAATGGCTTCACGTAAATAAGATTCCGGTGTTTCATAGACAGGCATTATAACGGATATTTTTGGCATCTTTTTTATATATTTCCTTGTTGAGAGGGGAATAAAATTTGATGTATTTTACGATAAATTTCAGTGTTATCTTGAACGCCTTCAAACAATTTTGCATGCTGACCGTAAGCATGAACGGGAATATCTACCCCTGTATGATTTGCAGCAGTATAAACACACTTGTCTGATAACCCGCCTGTTTCGTGATCAGCTAAAACAATCAATGTGGTATTCGGATGCCGATAGACAAAATCAGCCGCATTCATAACCCCCAAATCAAAATCATAAAGTTCTTCTTTCATCTTTTTTAGGTTATGACTGTGAGAATTAGTATCGATTCCGGATCCTTCAAACATTGCGAAAAATCCTTTTGGATTTCTTTTTAAACGATCTAATCTGGGCTCGATCTGTTCCGATACTTTTAACACGGGCACTGCAATATCCATTTTTCCTTGAGCTTGTGCCTTATGAAGTTCGATTGTTTTTTTATCGTTTCTATCATATGTATGAGCATAGAATGCAGAAGGAGTGGCTCCTGTTGGGTGATCAGTAGAATAAATACCCACGGCCAGCCCTTTTTGTGCGGCTTCTTCAGCGATAGTCAAACAATCGCTTCCGTCTGGCAGTTTTCCTAACATATAATTATTTGTTCTTTTGCCACAAGAATAAGCAGTAGCAGATGCAGCAGAATCAGTGATATCTCTGTTGGCAGAACGTGTATGAATCCACCCTTTAACGGGTAATGATGGAATATAAATAGGTTTGGTATCTGCTGCACATTTTAAATGGTTGGCTCCCATCCCGTCACCAATCATCAAAATAACATTATCAGCTTTTGCCCAAAAAGGAAAAGACAGGCATACAAACAACATTAATAACTTTTTCATAGTCTCCTCCTTAATCATCCATATATTTACGACCAGATTTCCAATAATCATAACCAGTCATAACCGTCAAAATGGCAGCTCCCCACAATGCAACTGATCCTACAACGGTAAATAGCCGATAAAAACATCCAGACACGCGCGGATCACAGACCATTAAAACGGGTAAAGCAACCATCTGACATGCGGTTTTCCATTTGGCTAATCTTGTAACAGGACAACCGACTTTAATTTCTGCCAAAAATTCTCTAAGACCCGACACCAAAATTTCACGGCACAAAATTACCACTGCAGGTAAAACCATAATCTCCGGCAGACGTTGTTGCCACGCCAACATAATTAAAATAGAACCGACCAATAATTTATCGGCAATTGGATCCAAAATACGTCCGAATCGACTGAGTTGATTCAGATGTCTGGCTAAGTATCCATCCATATAATCTGTGATGCCAGCGACAATGAACAAAGCGACCCCCAACCACGAAGCCCATGCTCCTTCAATAAAAAAAGTCATCACAATCGCTGGAATGGCCCAGATACGTATTAATGTCAATAAATTAGGAATATTCAAACTTTTTTTGGCTTGCTTCAAAACTGGGGTTACTTTTTTTACTAAAACCTCCCGTTTTTTTAAGCGATTTTTTGTGGGCATTTGCTCCTCCTTTTTTAACTTATGTCTATTATAGACTCATTATGGAAAAAAGTATAGACCTTTTTTGCAATTTTTTTACTAAAACCTGGAACCAGCTCTAATTGCTGCAGCGAAGCCCCTTTAATCGCCCGTACTGATCCAAAATGTTGCATTAATTCTTTACGTCTTTTTTCCCCAATTCCTTCTATATCGCGCAGTGAATCATGTAAAAAAGATTTTTCGCGTTTAATGCGGTGTGATCCCACAGCAAACCGATGTGCTTCGTCCCTGAGACGCTGTAAAAAATGAATAAGGGGGGATTTGAAATCTAAATGAATCGGGGTCTCTGGAGCCGTATCTAAGTAAAAAGTTTCTAGCCCTTTATCATGTTGTCCTGCTCCCTTTGCCATAGCAAGCACTGCAATCCGTGGTAAATTAAATTCTTTTAAAACTTCTAAGACACTGGACAGTTGCCCCTTTCCGCCATCAATCAAAAGGGCAGAAGGTAAATTATTTTGTAAAATGCCTCTTTGTAAACGCCGGCGCAAAACCGCGCGCATCATACCAAAATCATCCCCTGCCAATTCTGTTGGGATATTGAACCGACGATACAGATTTTTTTGAAATCCGTCTTTGGTCGCGGCAATCATGGCGCCTACTGCGTTTGTTCCTTGAATATGGCTGTTATCATAGACTTCAATTTTTTGAAGCTCGGAAAGCCCTAATAATTCCTGTGTTTCTTCCCATAACTTTTCCCGCGATTCCTCTGCATGCAAAGCGTGTTTGCAGGCCTCCATCGCTTGTTCCATCCAATTTTTTCGTAAAGCCCTAAATGGGGGAGGGGATATTTCCACTTTGTGTCCTGCCTGTTTGGATAAAGCCTCTGCCAAAGCGTTTTCTGGCATGAATGAGGTACAAATCACATTGGGCGCTGGTATTTTTTCGTAAAGTTGCATCAAAAGGGATGATAGTGTTTCCCCCATATCATCCACTTTGTGAATCAGATACTCTTGGTGCCCTGTTAAACGATTGGTGCGATGAAAAAATACCTGCATGGCCAAGGTATCCCCCTGCATTTCAGCTGCTACTGTATCTGTGTCCACAGTGGGGGCATGTTGACTGGTGCCTTGAATATGATTTAGGGCCAAAATTTTATCGCGGATGATACCGGCCTTTTCATATTCCTGATTTGCAGAAAAATGGCGCATTTGGTCTTGTAAATTTTTTTGTAAGTCAGCGGATTTTCCATTTAAAAAATCCTTGGTGGCTGAAACGGATTTTTGATAATCCTCTTTGCTGATACAACCACAACAAGGGGCAGAGCAACGTTTGATTTGATACATCAGGCAGGGGCGTGTGCGGTTGGCGAAATAACTATCCCGACAAGAACGTAGACCAAATAATTTTTGCAATTCTGCCAGCGTCTGATTCACTCCTTCCCCCGAATCAAAAGGACCAAAATAATCCGCTCCGCTTTTGCGATTTCCTCGATATTTCATCAAACGTGGAAATTCGTCCTTTGTCAGGGCAATATAAGGATAACTTTTATCGTCTTTTAAAAGGATATTATAGTAAGGGTGATATTGTTTGATGAGTTCGTTTTCCAGCAAAAAGGCCTCTGTTTCACCTGCCGTTTCAATCACCACCACATCTGCCACATGGGATATCATCTGCCGAATCCGTTCAGATAAACGATCAATGTGGGTATAATTATCCAAGCGTTTGATTAAATCTTTGGCCTTGCCGACATAAAGCACAGTTCCTTCCTCATCCAACATGCGGTAAACACCCGACCGATGAGAGAAAGTTTTAATCTTTTTTTTGATAATTTCAGCACCTTTTTTTTGCATAAAAGCAGGATAGCCAAAACCAGAAGAATTGTCAAGAAAATAGCATTGTAAAATTTTTGCTTGAAAAATTTACAATGCTATGTTAAAAAGAAAAGAAAAAAAGGAGAATAAAATGATTTCTTTCGCAAGAGCCGCTTCATTTGCTTTCAGCAGAAGAAGCTTTATTATTGGGTCATCTCTTTTGTTTTTGACCCTTTTTTTGATCATGACGTTAACTTATACACTTTATCGGTTAGGACCAGAATACCTTCAAGGATTAGATCATTTATCAGCCGCAACATGGGGTAAAATTGGTTATACTTTTTATGTTATAAAGTCATTATTTTACTCAGTTTTGTTTTCATACCTTTTTATTTTGGCTAAAAAGGAAGTTTATAATCAATCGACACGTTTTTCTAGCGAATTTTTCTATAAGGTTTTAGCTGTTATTTTTGCTTTTGGATTAATCATCGATCTGGTTTTATATGCAGGTTCTGATTATGCGATAAATTGGATTGCTTCAAAAGCAATTCAAATAGCTCAAAACCCCACTAAATTAGAGGTAATAAAGGCAATAGTGACAGCCTTATTTTTTGTAGCATTAGTCGCATACATTGTTGTTGCTTTCTATATGGCCTATTTGATGCATTTTAACTTTTCTCAATTCTCCTTTAAATTGAGACATGCTTTTTCCAGTCCTTTGACCTTTTTGAAAATGGTGGAATTATTCATTCTTTTTATTTTGTTATCAATGATTCCGATTGTTGGACTCTATTTTGTTATGGGTAGTTTTGATGTAAGGTCAGTTGTGATGACTTTTATGCCTTGTATTATGGGAACGACTTCTTCTATGGCATTAGTTTTTTATACGATTTTGATAGGACTTCCTTTGGGTATTTTTTGTACAGCAACAACAGGGGGGCGCATCTTTGGGGCGTGTGTAACTTTGTGGTACTTTATTTTGTATGGTTTTTTGCGTTTTGTGGGGATGCCTGCCCTTCCTATTTCAGCACTGCTTTACATATATGTTTTCTTTTTTCTTATCAATTTACTGTATATTACATTTACGATTATTTATCCCAGTTTTTGGATCAATTTATTGGCACAAGGGGCATTAGAAGTTAACCAAAAATTTGATCCATCTGTTGGTGTATCAGAAGAAGAAAGATTTTTAATGGAAGCCACAAATAATCCAGGGATAACTACTGAAAACAAAGAAGAAAATCAAAATTCTCTTCAAAATAACTTTTCCACTAACATTGAATCAGATAAAATGACAACAGGAGAAATTTTAGCAAAGGGATTGATATTTGGTCTCATATTCTTGATTGTAGGAACATGTGTTGTTTTTTACGTTAAAGGTCATCAACCATCTTTTACAGAGAGAATATATAAAAATTCTGATATAAAAGTTAAATATTTAAGAGGCGATGCTCTTGAGTTCTTACAAAGGTATTATCCACCTAGAGAAAAGAAATTGGTGGTTTATTTTCCAGATCCACACAATCCCCAACTTCCGATTGATGACAATTTGAAAAAAGTGATTTTTTCGCTAAAAAAACAGTGGCAAGAGTACTACGATTTTATGCCTCAAATTATCTCTGGAAAAACAACACGAGAAGATGTTCATAAGATAGCATCTCAAATGGAAGAATTTACAAACAACATCTGTGGGGATGTCTGTATTGTTGATACAAATGAACATTGGGTTTTTTCTGTAAAAAGGGCAAATCTATTAGAGGTATCATTAAAAGAGTTTAAATAAACGGATAAATCGTTTTAAAAACATTCTTTTATCCTTGTTTTTTATAAAAAATGCTACAAGAGTACAACTTTTTGAAGTTTTTTCATACATAAAAGGAGAAGTAAATGATTGCTGTGCAAGAAGGGATGAAAATTGACGAAAAGGATAAAAGACTTACAATACATTTGATGGGGGCTGGAGGGGATCGTATTGTCATTTACCAAGATGGTACTGAATTTAAACGTGTTCGTTGTGATAAAGAAGGGCGTGTCATTGCTGGTCCTGTTTCTCATCCTATCACCGAGGACGGAAAATCCTCAATAGCAACAAAAAAGCAAAACAAAATGCCTCGTATATTTTTAGAGTATTGCAGAAACAAGTTCCAAAGATTTCGGTAAAAATCCCCGTGCTATTGAAGAGGGATTTTTTATTGCTTTCCCCCTTGCAATTTTTTTTAAAAAGGGCTATAAGAATCCCCATCCGAAACAGGATTTTCAAATGGGGCAGAAGCCCTTTGTTACATAGAAAGGAAAGAAAATGTCAAAAACAAAAATGTTAGATGCAAATGAAGCTGCTGCAACAGTGGCTTATAAATTGAATGAAATGTCCATTATTTACCCGATTACTCCATCTTCACCAATGGGTGAATGGGCTGATGCTTGGGCGGCCGGTAAGCAAACCAATATCTGGGGCAAAGTGCCAGAAGTGTTGGAAATGCAATCCGAAGCTGGTGCTATTGGTGCTGTGCATGGGGCTTTACAGGCTGGATCCATGACTACAACATACACGGCATCCCAAGGTTTGTTGTTGATGATTCCGAATATGTATAAAATCGCTGGTGAATTGTTGCCGTTTGTGATGCATGTGGCCGCCCGTACAGTGGCAGGACATGCCTTGTCCATCTTCGGTGATCATTCTGATGTGATGGCTTGCCGTCAAACTGGGTTTGCCATGCTGGCTTCCAATTCTGTTCAGGAAGCCCACGATATGGCGGCTGTGGCACAAATGTCCACCTATTTATCCCGCATTCCGTTCTTGCATTTCTTTGACGGATTCCGTACCTCCCATGAAATCAACAAAATCACTATGATGAGTGATGATGATTTAAAGGCTTTGATGGCGGATATCCCCACAGACTTTACAGGTAAAAATGCTTTGACACCTGATAATCCAAAGGTGCGCGGAACGGCTCAAAATCCGGACGTCTTCTTCCAAATTAAAGAAGCCGCAAACAAATACTATCAAGCATGCCCTGAAATTGTTGAAAAATGTATGAGGAAATTAGAAAAGGTCACAGGGCGCGCTTATCACATTGTGGATTATGTGGGTGCCAAAGATGCCGAACACGTTGTTGTTGCTATGGGTTCAGGTATTGAAACCTTAGAAGAAACCATGAAAGTCTTGAACGCCAATGGTGGCAAATACGGTGTGTTGGCTGTACGTTTGTACCGCCCATTCCCATCCAAAGCCTTTGTGGAGGCTTTGCCTGAATCCGTAAAATACGTGACGGTTTTGGATCGTACGAAAGAAGCCGGCTCTGTGGGTGAACCACTCTATTTGGATGTTGTATCTGCTTTGGCCGAAGGCGCTGTGGCAGGGCACAAAATGCCAAAAGTCTTGGGTGGCCGTTATGGAATTTCTTCCAAAGAATTTACGCCTGCGATGGCCAAGGCCGTTTTTGAAAACACAGAAAAGAATCACTTCACCGTTGGTATCAATGATGATGTGACCCATGCCTCTTTGGATTATGACGCCAGTTTTAACGTGGAAGGGGATGATGTCAATCGTTCCATCTTCTTCGGGCTTGGTTCAGACGGAACAGTGGGCGCCAATAAAAACTCCATCAAAATTATTGCTGATAATGATGAAACCTATGGGCAAGCTTATTTTGTGTACGATTCCAAAAAGTCAGGTGCAATGACAACTTCACACTTGCGTTTTGGAAAGAATCCGATTAAGGCCCCTTATTTGATTACGTCAGCCAACTTTGTGGCTTGCCATCATGAACCATTCTTGCATAAGATTGATTTGTTAGCTGTGGCGGCACCAAAGTCTGTCTTCTTGTTGAATACCCAAACCCCTGCCGATCAAGTGTGGGACAGTTTGCCAGTAGAAGTACAACAAGAAATCATTGATAAAAGCATCAAGATGTATGCCATTGACGCTGTGTCTGTGGCTCAAAAAACGGGTATGGGACGCCGTATCAATACCATTATGCAGGCTTGTTTCTTTGCGATTTCCGGCGTACTCCCAAAGGATGTTGCGATTGAAAAGATTAAGGCCTCCATCACCAAGACCTATATGCGTAAAGGTCAAGAAATCGTGGATGCTAACATCAAGGCTGTGGATGCCACTTTGGAACACCTTTATGAAGTGAAAGTGGGCGGTGCAACCTCTAAAATTCATCGTCAACCCGGTATCCCCACCTATGCACCTGAATTACTGCAAAAAGTCACAGGGGCTATTATTGAAGGCCGTGGTGAAGAATTGCCTGTGTCTGCCTTTGAATGGACCGTGGATGGCACATGGCCAACCGATACAGCCAAATACGAAAAACGTCGTGTGGCAACACAAATTCCTTGCTGGGATCCAGAAACTTGTATCCAATGCGGTAAGTGTGTGTCTGTATGTCCACATGCGGCTATTCGTGCAAAAGTGGCAAAACCAGAAGCTTTGGCAAATGCCCCAGCCGGATTCAAATCCGCTGATTACAAAACACCTGAATTCAAGGGCGATAAGTTCATCATTCAGGTAGCACCCGAAGATTGTACGGGATGCAGCCTTTGTACTCAAGTGTGTCCGATGAAGGCTAAAAATACTTTGGTCATGGAACCTATTGAAAAGCATTTGGATCAAGAAATTGCGAACTTTGATTTCTTCCAAAAATTGCCGGATGCCGACCGCACTAAATTGAACACCAAGCAAATCAAGAACGTGGCTTTGATGCGCCCACTCTTTGAATTCTCTGGTGCTTGCGCTGGCTGCGGTGAAACACCATATGTTAAAATGATGACCCAACTCTTTGGCGATCGTTTGTTGGTGGCCAATGCCACAGGATGTTCCTCCATCTATGGTGGTAATTTACCAACAACACCATATGCCAAGAATGATGAAGGTCGTGGACCTGCTTGGGCGAACTCACTCTTCGAAGATAATGCAGAATTTGGTTTGGGTATGCGGACATCCGTTGATTCCAAAACCGAATTTGCTATCCAACTTTTGATTGAACTCAAAGATACAGTCGGTGCCGAATTGGCAGATGCCATTTTGAATGCAGACCAAACAACCGAAGAAGGTATTACCGCACAACGTGAACGCGTAAAAGCCTTGAAGGAAAAATTGGCCGGGAATTCTGATGAAAAAGCCAAACTCCTTACCGAACATGCCGATTATTTGGTTAAAAAGTCCGTCTGGATTTTGGGCGGTGATGGTTGGGCCTATGATATCGGCTACGGTGGTTTGGATCATGCTCTTTATTCTGGCAAAAACGTGAACATCATGGTCATGGATACCGAAGTGTATTCCAACACCGGTGGACAACGCTCCAAGGCTACCCCAATCGGAGCTAGTGCTAAGTTTGCAGTCTCTGGCAGCTCTTTGCCACGCAAAGACTTGGGCGCCATTGCCATGAGCTCGGGCGAAGTCTATGTTGCCAGTATCGCCTTGGGTGCCAATGATATGCAGGCCTTAAAAGCCATGAATGAAGCCGAATCCTTTAATGGACCCAGCTTGATCATTGCTTACAGCCATTGTATCAACCACGGTTATGACATTGGAAAAGAAGGGCTAAATCATCAACAAATGGCTGTGAAGTCAGGTTTGTGGCCACTTTACCGTTTTGATCCGCGCCTGAAAGCACAAGGCAAAAATCCATTCCAATTGGATTCCAAACCTTCTATGCCAGTTGCCGACTTTATGGCTACGGAAACACGCTTTAAGTATGTGAAGCAACAAAATGCTGAACATTATGAAGAGCTTCTGAAACAGGCTCAAGCGCAAGTGGACGAACGTTGGGCGTTCTACACGAAACTTGCCGAAGGCAAATAGAAAGTCAAAAAATTTCCCCGCTGTTTTTAAGCGGGGATTTTTTTATGCTTGACAGAGATAAAATATTTTTGTATGCTGGTATCATCGAAAGGGGAATATTCATGAAATTAAAAACATTATCTTTGTTGGCTGCAGGTTTGCTTTTGACAGGAGCTGCATGTGCCGAATATTATGCTGGTGCTGGTTATGGGATTAGTTGGAATGGTGGTTATGCCAAAACGAATGACAAAAAATATGACTATAAAACTTTTTCAGATGCTTGGTCTTTGTTTGGAGGTACTGTTATTCCGACCGATTATCTGGATTTTCATGCCGAAGGTGAATTTTTTCAATTGAAGGCAAAACCGGATAAAGGTAAAACACGTGAATTAAGGGCCTTGATGGCCAATTTAATTGCTGTGATTCCGAATGTAGATTTGCCTGTTCAACCGTATGTTGGGTTGGGATTGGGGTATGGTCGTTGGGATCATAAAAACACGGCTTTCAAGCAACTTATTATCGGAACAGAATACAATTTAGATCAATATCCTGTGGGCTTTGCTTTGGAATATAAACATATCAGTCCCAATGAAAAAGGAAGCAGTGGGAAGTATCGCTCTAAAATCAATTCTGATGTCTTGATGTTAAAGGCAAAGTACCTTTTCTGATAAGAAGAGGGGGAGAAGAAGAATGGGCCTAATTAGGCCCTTCTTTTTTGCTTGCATTTTAGGGCAGGGTGCGCTACACTTACTTCATAATAAAAGGAGAAAACATGCAAGCAATTTTGAATTTTATAGCCACTTTAGGACGGGTAACTTTAAATTTTCTACGGGCAACAGGGGATGGAGCTGAGTTTACAGCACAAGTTGTAATGGCCTGTGTGAAGCCCCCTTTTTATCACAAAGAATTTATCCGCCAAATGATTGAAATTGGTTTTTATTCACTACCTGTTGTGGCGCTCACTACCTTTTTTTCTGGGATGGTAATTGCGCTTCAAACATATACAGGCTTTTCGCAATTATCAGCGGAAGGCGCTGTTGCATTAGTGGTGTTGGTGGCTGTTACGCGTGAATTGGCACCGGTGATGGCTGCTTTGATGGTGGCTGGGCGTATAGGGGCTGCAATGGCAGCTGAAATTGGAACGATGCGCGTTACAGAACAAATTGATGCTCTTTCGACCTTGAATACAAATCCCTATCAATATTTGATTGCCCCTCGTGTTTTAGCCGGCGTTGCGATGATGCCAGTGTTGGTTTTGATTGGTGATGTTTTAGGAATTTGTGGTGGCTATTTGGTGGGTGTTTATAAGCTAGACTTTAATGCAACAACTTACCTTATCAACACATGGAATTATTTAAAACCAATGGATATTATCTCTGGTCTCACAAAAGCTGCGGTGTTTGGTTTTTTGATCACACTTCTTGGTTGCTATAACGGTTTCCACTCAAAGGGTGGAGCGCAAGGTGTGGGGCAAGCGACTACCAATGCAGTTGTGTCGGCCAGTATCCTGGTACTGATTTTCAACTATCTCTTGACCGAAGCGTTCTTTAATGTGTGAGGTGTGCGATGAAAGATATTCAAATTGAAATGAAAAAAGTGTCTAAAGCCTTTGGGAAAAAAGTGGTTCTAAAGGATTTGGATTTAAAAATTGAACGTGGTGAATCAGTTGTGATTATCGGTGGATCTGGAACAGGAAAATCCGTGACGCTTAAATGTATTTTGGGATTATTACATCCTGACAAAGGCGAAATCAAATTCAACGGAAAAAATATCGGTATGCTTTTTCAAGGGGCCGCCCTGTTTGACAGTTTGACCGTCTGGGAAAATGTGTCTTTTGCTTTCTTGCAACAAAAGGGGATGACCCGTGATAACGCAAAAAAAATTGCCATTGAAAAATTAGCTGAAGTGGGATTGAAACCAGATGTGGCGGATGTGTATCCAGCGGATCTTTCTGGCGGCATGAAAAAACGTGTTGGTTTGGCGCGAGCAATTGCTACGCAACCGGATACCCTTTTCTTTGATGAACCCACCACAGGTTTGGATCCTATTATGTCAGATGTCATCAATGATTTGATTGTCCGATGTGTGAAAAAGTTAGGGGCAACAGCACTCACTATTACACACGATATGGCTAGTGCCCGTAAGATCGCTGATAAAATTGCGATGCTCTATGATGGTAAAATTATCTGGATTGGTACAGTGGCAGAATTGGATAAAACGGATAACCCCTATGTGCGCCAATTTGTGGCAGGCTCTTCCAAGGGGCCTATCCATATGGCCGTGAAAGCCGATGAATGATTAAGGAAATTCTTTTTGTCGTTTGGGCATTAATTGTCCCTATTTTTTTCAAGCTAAAAGATCTGGCGCATCCATGCCATCCCAAAAAAATAGTTGCGGGAGATAAACCATATCCCAAGCCGATTTTTGCTGGTCGAAATCTATTTCCGGTTGTGTGTCAAGATACGATATTATTGTTTCCTATGTGTGGAATTTTGATTATACTTCTTTTTGTTGATATAGGACCGGGAATCACAACATTATTAAATATTCTTTGTTTGGCTCAACTAACAATCGTTGATTTAGTAAGAGGGCTCCGAATTTCCATATCACCTTCTCGTCATATTCGCTATAATTCTACTTTCTTTTTGTGTGTATTAGCATTTACGATTTTGCATATTTTTTCACTTGGTAGCTTTTTATATACTTGGCCTATTTCTGTACTTGCTTTGATGTTTGTTTCGATCAGTAGTTCCATCTCGACATGGAAATACATAGAAGATTTATATGATGGAAAAGGAAAACTATGAAAAAAACGTATTCCAGAAAGGTCGATGAATGATTAAAAATGCACTTTTATTCTTATGGATTTTTATTATACCGATTTGTGCTTGGATTTTATCCTTGTTTTTTGGGGAGAAAAAGGAAATGCCTAAAAAGGCTCCTATCCGAAAAATAATTATGAAGATTTATCTAGGGGTTGAAATTTTTACTTATGTTGGGGGAATAATTATTCTCTCCTTTTTGTGTGATACATCAGAAGATTTTAGTAAAGAATTTATCGAATTTTTATATTATTTTTGTATTTTTCAAATTGGTATTTTAGATATGTGGTTTTTGGTATTTACAATGCCTAAATACTGGTATAATGGCATTTTGAAATTGTTTGCTTTATCAAAGTCTTTTTGGGAAAAAAGGAAGTTTCCCAAAGATCAACAACGGGTTTTAGTAGTTTTCAAAGATAAGCCACGTGTTTTAGACGTTTTTGTTGTGAGCGGATTGTTTTATTCTTTATTATTTACGATAATTATTCCTATTTTTTTAATGATTTTAAATCTTAAATCTATTCAGGATGTTTTTATTGAACAAAAAGTTCCTTTA
>JAGCFA010000008.1 GCA_017650375.1 Alphaproteobacteria bacterium
CAAAAAGGTGTTGCGGATTTGACCTTAGAAAATCAACGATTAAAAGAATATGAAAACTTTACTTATTCCATCAATGATTATTATCCGGAAGTAAGTGAAAATGTGACAAATGAAGACGAGGCATTGACAGAAGCTGAAACAGCCAAGAATGAACAAAAATGGTTTGATGCTTGCGATGTCTTGGGAATTGATGTGAATCGATTGCGTCGTTTAAAAGGTTTGGAAAAATAACTTTTCAATGATAAAAAAAGCCCTGAATTATCGGGGCTTTTTGATTATTTTTTCTTTGACTCTGGTACAAAATCCATATCCAACTGAACATCCAAAACTTTCAATTCTTTACCATCAGTAAAGGTCAAAGCAGTTGATGTCAAACGTCCCACATTTTCAATATCCGTTTTACCAGCTTCTAACACAGAACGCAGTTTTTCAGATGCTTCAATTTCCACCTTGATAACAGGTGTCCTCTGAGTTTTTCCCGCAGCTGTTTTTGCTTTGCGGATTTCAGAAGCAATCACAGAAACACTGTCATATAAAACAGAATCTGTGGCTTGCAAGGCTTCAAAATCGGCAACCTTTGGCCAAGCACCACTATGTACTGATTCATCCCCTTTTTTCCACGATCTTGCTTGATAAACTTCCTCGGTAATAAATGGAACAAAAGGCGCAAAAGCCAAAATAAAGGTATCAATTGTTTTCATCAAACTGGCAACGGCAGAAGTGTTATCTTCTGAATAAGCCCGTGATTTCACAATTTCTAAATAGTTATCGCAAAAATCCCAGAAACGGGACTCAACCGCATCCAACGCGCCTGCATAATCACATTGATTAAAGGATTTTGTGGCATATTCCAAACTGTCAGATAATTTTTTCAGCCATGATTTATCCATTGGGTTTTGGATGTATTTCACATAATCTGCTTCTTCTTTCAAGGAAGACTGAGCTACAATGTTAAACACAAACTTGCTGGCGTTAAAGATTTTGTTCACTAATTTTTTGCCTTGTGACATAATCTGTTCTTCAAAGGCTGTATCTACGCCCAAACGAGCCCGTGCTGCCCAATAACGCACAGAGTCTGCGCCATAGGTATCAATTAAATGTTGTGGGGTAATCACGTTTCCTTTGGATTTGGACATCTTTTTGCGATCTGGATCCAAAATAAATCCGCTGATCAACGCTTCTTTCCAAGGAATTGTTTTACTATGCAACAATGCTTTTGCTACGGTATAAAAGGCCCAAGTCCGAATGATGTCGTGTGCTTGAGGGCGAACATCAAAGGGCAAACTTAAATTTGGATTTTTTGCTTTTCCTAGGGCAATTTGTGGTGTCAACGCAGAAGTTGCCCATGTATCCATCACGTCTTTATCGGCAATAAAACCATTTGGCTTTCCGCGTTGTTCTTCCTTATATCCATCCGGTACATCTACAGCTGGGTCCACAGGTAATTGAGTGCGATCAGCTAGAATCGGATGATCAAAATCCGTTTTGCCATTAGCATCTACCGGATACCAAACAGGGAATGGCACCCCAAAGAAACGTTGGCGTGAAATGCACCAATCTTGGTTCAGCCCCAAGGCCCATTCTTCAAAGCGGTGTTGCATATGGGCAGGTTTCCACCCGATTTCACGACCGGCTTTCACCATTGCATCTTTTTCTGGCAATAAATGAATGAACCATTGACGGGAAGATACGAATTCTAATGGAAGATTTCCTTTTTCATAGAATTTAACAGGGTGCATAATGCGTCTGGGTTCGCCCTGTAAAGCACCATCAACCCGTAATAATTCCACTATCTTTGCTTTGGCTTGCTTCGTTGTCAGTCCTACTAATTGACTGTAATTTTGATTGGCTTTTTCGGGATTTAAGCTGTCAAACGGATAAGTGCCGTATTGGATGTTCATCATCCGTCCATCCATATCAATAATTTGTTTTAAAGGGGAACCTGTCTTTTTCCACCAAGCTACATCGGCCGAATCCCCAAAGGTACACACCATCATAATCCCGGTTCCTTTGTCGATTTCAGCATGTTCAGATGGCACGATATCTACGGCAATATCAAACAAAGGCACAATGGCTTTTTTGCCAAATAAGTGTTTGTAGCGTTCATCATCAGGGTGTGCCACAATGCCAATACAGGCCGGCAACAATTCCGGACGTGTGGTGGAAATGATAACGGTGTCGTCACATCCTTCTACTTTGAATTTCAAATCATGGAAAAACCCTTCCATTTCCCGATCTTCCACTTCGGCTTGAGCCACAGCAGTTTGGAAGGTTGTATCCCACATGGTGGGGGCTTCCACGGATTGAATATGACCCTTTTCATAAAGGTCAATAAAGGATTCTTGTGACAACTTAATCGTGTCATTTCCAATGGTTGTATATTTTAAATTCCAATCATAAGAATGCCCTGCATTTTTAAACACATCTTCGAAGATTTTTTCATCCGAGTTTGTTAAAATTTCGCAGGCCTCAATAAAGTTTTTGCGTGATACCTCTTTGCGCGGAGACTTATCGTTTTCAATATGTTCCGGTTTGAAATTTGGATCATAAGGCAGGGCCGGATTGCATGCAATATTGAAATAATTTTGCACTCTTCGTTCAGTTGGCAGCCCATTATCATCCCAGCCAATGGGATAAAAAACAGTTTTTCCCATCATGCGCTGAAAACGGGCAATGACATCTGTTTGTGTATAGCTGAAGATATGCCCAATATGGAGTGAACCCGATACGGTTGGAGGGGGTGTATCAATCATAAAGGTATCTTGGCGAGAACGTGAGGCGTCATATTGATAGACCCTTTTTTCTTCCCAAAATTTCTTACCACGATTTTCAATGGCGATGGCATCATATCTGTCGTCCAAAGATTGATTTTCCTTATACATACCAAACTCCTTATCTTTTTATAAAAAATATACCATCCATTCTACAAAAAAACGCCCCAAAAGTCAATCTTTTTTTGAGGCGTTTAAAATTCTTTAAGAAAGAACTTTAAGCTCTTGTATTGTTTTTTTGTGCTAAAAAAGCCTTTAATGTGAGAGAAGGATTGTTTTTATCTCTCAGCTTTATTTCTTTTTTCAAAATTTCGGCTTTTGCATTTCTGTAACGATTTCCAAACTTCAGGCCCTCAAGAATATATTCAGCGCGATCATCGTAATCTTCTGCTTCTCCTCTGAGTCGGTCTATTTCTTTGGTGATTTTTGCTTGCTCTTTTGTTTTTAATCTTTCAAAATCCCCGTCATCTGGGCTATTACAAAAAGTTAAACGAGCAAGGCGTTCACTATTGCTTAACAGATAATAAGCCTTTGGGTTGCCGTCTTTGTCTTCTATGGCAGCTTCATCTTTTTCCAAAAGATCTGCTTCTTTGTTACAATCTTTAGCTGCTTTTAATAAACAGAATAATTGTTTTCTTTGTTCGATTCTTTTTTTTCTTACTTTTTTATCAATCTTTGTATCAAATGTTCTTACTATAGTAATTTCCATAATAGTTCTCCTTTTTTTGGACACTTTTTTTATTATAGCATATTTTTACCAAAAGTCAATCTTTTTTTATGATAACAAAAAATGTGAAATAAAAAGCTTGACCTTCGGTTTAAAAAAAGCTAGCATAAAAACACGTTGAAATTTTAACAGTAGGAGCTATTATGTACGCACAATTATCCAACATTTTAGATTTAGTCGCCGATGAAGATCAGGAAGTCGCAGCTTTGATGGCCGCCGAAAACATTCGCCAGTCGGAAAATCTGCCTTTGATTCCTTCTGAAAATATTGTTTCTACGGCGGTGGCAGCAGCGCTTTCCAGCTGTTTTACAAATAAATATGCTGAAGGTTATCCTCATCTGTGGAAAGAAGGCAAAAAGGTGGAAGCCAACGGGCGTTATTACCAAGGTCAAGCTAACACCAATGCTTTGGAAAAATTGGTAATTAATCGTGCTTTGCAACTTTTCTGCGATAATAATAACCCAGAAGATTACCATGCCAATGTGCAAGCGCTTTCAGGTGCACCAGCAAATTTGGCAGTTCTTTCTGCTTTTTTGAATCCTGGTGATACTTTTATGGGGCTTGCACTGGATAACGGCGGTCATTTAACCCACGGCCATAAAGTGAATATTACCGGCAAAATTTATCGCGCTGTTCAATATGGTTTAACGGACGAAGGCCTTTTGGACTATGACGCTATTGAAGAATTAGCCAAGAAAGAACACCCAAAAGTCATCGTTTGTGGGGCAACAGCCTATCCACTCACCATAGATTTTGAACGATTTGGTAAAATTGCGAAATCCGTTGGAGCATTATTGTTGGCCGATATTTCGCATATTGCTGGCCTTTGTGTGGCAGGTGTCCATCCGAATCCCTTCCCACATGCTGATATTGTAACGACCACAACGCATAAGACTTTGCGGGGGCCTCGTGCGGGACTCATTATTTGTAAAAAAGCTTTGGGACAACAAATTGATAAAGCCTTGTTCCCGGGGTTGCAGGGGGGGCCACATATGAACACAATTGCTGCTTTGGCGGTAGCGCTCAAGGAAGCTTTGGATCCCAGTTTTAAAACCTATGCGCGTCAAATTGTATCTAACGCTATTGCTTTGGCAGAAGATCTTAAACAAGCTGGTTTTAAACTGATCGGTAATGGTACGCAAAACCACTTGATTTTGATGGACGTGCGCCATAGTAAACCGGAAGTTTGTGTGCCGGATGCCAGCCAACTGGCCGAACAATTGGAACGCGCGCATATCGTTGCTAATAAAAATGCAGTTCCAGGTGACTTAAAGCCTTGGATTCCATCGGGCATTCGTCTGGGCACACCGGCTGTTACCACATTGGGCATGAAGGAAGCCGAAATGCACCAAATCGCTGCTTTCATCACGCGCGCTACCCAACATTGGCAAGATGATGCTGAACTGGATAAAATCGGGGCAGAGGTCAAAGCCTTTATGGTACCTTTTGTTCAGGGTTGATTTACAGATAAAAAAATCTATTTTTTAAAGGGAGGTAAAAAATGAATATTTTAATTATCAATGGACATCAAAAAACACCATTTGCAACGGGAAAATTAAATCGTACAATGGTTGATGAAATGAAGAAGTTTTTTGCGCGTAAGAAAAAGAACCAGATTAAGACAACCGTCGTGGCGCGGGGGTATAATCCGGAAACAGAGCGCAAAAAATTCAAATGGGCAGATGTGATTATTTTCCAATTTCCTGTTTTTTGGTTTTCTGTGCCAGCTATTTTGCAACAATATATGCAAGATGTCTATGCCTATGGTGATTTTTATAAAACCGAAGGTAAACCCTATGGCCAAGGGGGGCTTTTGATTGGAAAGGCTTATATGTTTTCTTCCACTTGGAATTCTCCGGCAGATGCTTTTGGACATGATTTTTGGAAGGGCATTCCCACACCGGATCATGTGTTGGTTAGCTTGCATAAAGCTCAACAATTTATTGGCTTGACGGGGCTTCCCTGCTTTTCTTGTCATAATGTTGTGAAGGATCCTCATATTAAAGAATATATTGCTGGTCTAAAAAGGCACCTGACTGCAGTATTTGGAAAATAAAAAGGCATTCTATAGGACGCTTTTTATGGTCTTTCGATTCTTAAATTGTGGTTGGCTTTCCAGTTGGTGAGCAAGATGCCGCCCAAGATTAAAAGCCCACCATAGACTTGCGCCATCACTAAGTGTTCGCCTAAAATCAGACATGCCTCAATGGTGGTGAAGATTGGCATCAAATAATACAACATCCCCACGCGCACAGTCCCTTTTTTGACAATCGCCAAGTTCCAGAACAAATAGGCGAGTACTGAATTGCACACCCCCATATAAATCATAATCCAAATGACTTTTGAATTGAGGTGCTCTAATGTTAAAGGACTTTTAATTGTTTCACAAATAAAGGGTGGAATACACATCAACATTCCCAAAAAAATGACCAAAGACAAAAGCGTAATCTGTTTTAATACTTTCGGTTTTTTGGTGTTTAAGAAACTATAAAAACCAAAAGTTCCAGCCATTGCCAACATCCACAAATCCCCCCATTGAAAGTCAAATGCTTCCCAGCTAAAATGCCCTTTTAATACCACAGCCATTAATCCGACGGCTGTTGTTAAAAATCCCACCTTTTGTCGCAGAGAGATTTTAAGTCCTGAAAACAATACGCTGAATAGAATCAAAAACATAGGACCTGTCACAGAAATCAACGACATCTGAATAGCTGTGACGGAATAGGATGCGATATATACAAAAGTATTACTTAATGTGATTCCGATCAATGCTTGCCAAAAGACTAATTTCCTGTGTTGCCAGAGAAGACGTCTATGATTCCAAATGTCTTTCCAAGTGCTTGGAATCAGTAATAAAAAAGCAATAAACCACCTGAAAAAGGCAATTTGCCACGGGGTCAGAATGTAGATTAAATCACGCCCGACCACTGCATTAAAACTCCAAAAAAAGACTGCTAAAATTGCCAAAAAATAATAAACCATCATTCCTCCCTTTTAAGATATAGGGCAAGCAACATTTTCTTTCAAGAAAAAGGAAAAATATTAGAGGAAAAACTGTTTTTTGGGTTTTAAGTTAATTTCTTCAACCATGGGAAAATCTTGAAACGCAGCAAATCGTTTTTGACGCGTATATGTAACACATTTATTTCATAATCTGGTCCATATTTCCATAACATATAAATGGCACGATGTTGACCATCTTTAATCAAGTTTGATCTGTATTTACAAAGGATATAACTTTTAGAATTAAATCCTTTTTTTTCAATATTTTGAATTAATTCTTCAAATTGTTTATCTGTTTTTCCGTTTTTTTGACGTTCATTTAAGTATTTGTACAAAGGGGATTCATGAAGAGGATATGGTCCATTGTCATTTTTTCTTCTTAATTTTGAAACCTTTATTTTCTCAAAACGAGTTCCTAATAAGTACTTATCCTGTAAACCTGTTTTGAAAAAGGTAGGATCAATATATAGGTCTTGTTCTAAAAGGCATTCTGTTTTTTGGGGGAAGAAGAATGATGGATTGCGATTTGAACGTTTTAAAAATTTTTTAATATGCTGCATTAAGTCCCTTTCATTTTTATTCAACATCCTATTACATATCATTGTATGGATATTTATTTTGAAATGCAACACATTTTTACTTTATTTTAGATATTTTATTTTACCCCCCATCTTGAATGTGGAATAAGGGCATTTTTTCTTTTTGCATTTTTTTGTTTTTTAGGCTATAATACCCTTATGACATATTTATTATTGGCACTGGGTTTATTTTTACTTTTCATCGGGGGTGATTGGTTGGTGGCCGGCTCCGTTTCGGTTGCGCGTCGCCTTAAAGTTTCCCCTCTTTTAATCGGTTTGACATTGGTTGGTTTCGGGACATCTACGCCTGAACTTATTACCAGTTTAATTGCCACATATCATGGAAAAGAAGGGATTGCCGTCGGGAATGTGATTGGTTCTAATATCGCTAACATTTTATTGGTATTAGGGGTGGCAGCTCTTTTAAATCTCATTCAGGTGAAAGGAAAATCTTTTCGTCGTGATGCTGTTTTTTTAATTATGTCTACGTTGGTTTTGTTATCTGCTACTTTTTCAGGAACAATAGGATTTTTGTCAGGAATAATGATGGTCGGCGCCTTGGTTTTTTATGTGATTTACTCCTATAGAACAGAAAAAGAAATTTCTGAAGATGACGAAAAACCAGGCCCATTTATTTCTTCGCTTCTTCGGACAATTGTTGGCATCATACTTACCCTTATAGGTGCAAAATTGTTGGTGACCAATTCAGTAGTTTTGGCGCGGACTTGGGGGGTTGATGAACGGATAATCGGTTTGACTGTTGTGGCTGTCGGAACCAGCCTGCCGGAACTTGCGACCTCTATTATGTCTGCCATCCATAAACATAATGAAGTTGCCTTTGGCAATGTAGTGGGGTCTAATATTTTTAATTCTCTTTTTATTTTAGGAATGACCTCTCTTTTTATGCCAGTTCAAATTCCTGCTAATATTGAATTTGATTTAATTGTCATGACGACAGTTACTATTTTGATGATATCAATAGCCTTTATGTTTAAAAAATATACACGCTGGGTGGGGGCATTATTTTTGATTTTGTATCTACTTTATATCGTGAATTTAGGAGAGTTTTTATGAAAATAGCAGTTGGTCTTTCTGGTGGTGTTGATTCCACTTTGACGGCGCTTCTTTTGAAAGAGCAGGGGCACGAAGTCATTGGCCTATCTATGCTGATTTATAATAAAGATTTGCCTGCTCCACAACATATGATGAAGGATGCCTGTTATGGCCCTGCTGAAAAGCAAGATATCAAGGATATCCATGCTTGGTGTGAAAAACAGGGGATAGCACATTACTCTTTTGATCTCTCCGAAGAATTTAAAAAAACAGTGCTTGCCTATTTTAAGAAAACTTATCTCTCTGGCCAAACGCCGAATCCCTGTGTCCATTGTAATACCGAAATGAAGTTTGGCCTTTTAGGACAGATGGCCAAAAAATCGGGCCTCGCATTTGACGCCTTTGCCACAGGTCACTATGCGCGCATCGCCCAACAGGATGGCACTTATATTTTACAACGTGGCGCAGATCCCAAAAAAGATCAAAGCTACTTTTTGTATCGCTTGACCCCCGAACAACTTTCCCATACCCAATTTCCTTTGGGGAATTTTAAGAAATCTGAAGTGCGTGAAATGGCACGTGCCAGAGGTCTCATCCAAGCCGAAAAAAATGATTCGCAGGATTTTTATGCTGGCGATTATACTGACCTTTTGAATCGCCCACCTGAAGAAGGTAAAATCATCTTGACGAACGGCCAAGTCCTCGGCAAACACATGGGCTTTTGGAATTACACGATTGGGCAAAGAAAAGGTCTTGGGATTGCCTATCCAAAACCGCTTTATGTAGTGGCGCTGGACGCCGACCAAAACGCTGTCATAGTCGGCACAGAAGAAAGCTTGCTCTCGGACACCTGCACTTTAACCGAATGCATTTGGCATCAAGGCTTCCCAAAAGCCGAAGTGCTTGTCAAATACCGTTCTACAGGGCAATTGGTGTCAGCGACGCTCACAGAAACCCCAACAGGCGCCACTCTTCACTTTGCCGAACCACAACGTGCCTTGACCCCAGGTCAATCTGCAGTTGTCTACTTAAACGACCTTGTTCTCGGCGGCGGTGTCATCCAAAAATAATCCTTGACAATATTCATAAAATCTGTAAAACTGAACTTATCAGGAAAGTCAAAAGGGCTTTTTATAACCTAAAATGAAAGGGAAAAAAGATGTATAGCAAAGCATTTTACTATCAGGAAACCAGACAGTTTTATAATCATGCTGTTCCAGAGCAAGAATCCGAAGGATGGTTAGAGTCATTTCCTTATGGGTATGGGGTTCGCTTTGATGAAAAGGGGCAATTACGTGAATTGTGCTGCTATGGATATCCGAGTGGAAAACTGACACATATACAGAACTATCCAGAGATTGTGCGACATCCTAGTCTTGAATGGAAAATATGCTTTGATGAAAAAGGAAATATGATTGTCGATGAATGTGTTAGAAAGGCTTCAAACTCAGATTTACAAGAAGTTTGTTATGGTCAAAATGAATTTACACGTGTTTTAGAAAAAGAAGGGAAATTGGAAAATTTACGTCAGACGGTTTTTAATATGATAAATGATCTTGATGAAAAAGAACAAAAAAGAATTGAAAAAATAAAAAAAGGATGTGCACCCTTACGTTATAAAGTACCAAGAGATTATGGATATAACGGAAATTTTGATGATAAGTATGCAGAAACAACGGATTTAGCTTTTTTGCTTGGGGGGGATCGAGCAGAAAGGATAGGAGATTCCTATCAATTTTGGCGTGATGGTTATGGCGAATATGGTTATATGGATGGTAATTGTGCTTCTCAGCATAACCATTGTCTTCGTCCTGCTTTGGATAAATCAGAAGTATCCCTGATTGAACCTGATACCTTGCAAAAAGGAAAGGATGGAGAAAC
>JAGCFA010000073.1 GCA_017650375.1 Alphaproteobacteria bacterium
AGGGTGGCGGTATCAAATTTTTGGAAAAAAGGTTAAAGACCTGATGTCGGGAAAGGTTGCCTTTTTTTATGACCCGCAGAAAAAAGCGTTAGTTGTGCGTTCAGTTTAGTTTATTCTTTTGTTTTTTTGCCAAAACGTTCGGTTACAAGGGGCACATTTAATCGCATTGGGCGTAACCGCTTTTCTATCCCATGATAGGCATAATTGACAAAATAATACAATCGCTTATAGGTGGGTAAATTCTTCTCACTCCAATATCTTTTTAAAGTATTGGCAGCCATTTCAAATTTGTTAAAACTCCGTTGTTCCGGATAAACCCGATACAAAGTTAGAATCTTATTCAAGCCACAAAAAGTATGCCCTTGATGCATAAAGCCCATCCAAACACGATCATCTTCTCCCAATTCATTATCTTTCGGAAAAGAAATATGGGAAATTTTTTGCCGGTCAATCATAACAGTGGAGGTACCAATTTGTGTTGTTTTCATATATTGTGGTAAATCCAAACGTTTGTCTACATTGACCCTGCCGACTGGTAAAACGGAACCTTGAGAATTCATAAAAGCATAAGATGTGTGTGATAAGGCGGCTCTTCTTTTATTCATAAAGAAAATTTGACATTTCAGTTTTTGTCTTGCCCATGTATCGTCAGCATCTAAAAAAGCAATGTATCTGCCAGAGGCTTGTTCAAGGGCTGAATTACGTGTTGCTGAAATACCTAAATTTTGAGGATGATGAAAGACTTTGATGCGGTCATCTGATTCAGCAAACTTTTTGGCGATGCTCAAAGAACGGTCAGTTGAAGCATCATCTACAATCAGCAGTTCCCATTTTTTATAAGTTTGATTTTGAACCGATTGAATGGCTTGTGGCACAAATCTTTCTGCGTTATAAAGGGGCATAATGATTGAAACTTTATCCATAAAAATCCTTCTTTTAATCCAACCAAATGCGTTCAATATCGGCGCCCAAACCTTGTAATTTTTCCTCGATACGCCGATAACCACGGTCAATATGATAGACGCGTTGCAACAAAGTATCACCTTTTGCACCCAAGGCGGCTACAACCAAAGCGGCTCCGCCTCGTAAATCAGAAGCCATGACGGTAGTGCCAGATAATTCTTTGACGCCGGCAATCAAAGCGTGTGTATTATCGATAGCGCGAATATTGGCACCCATACGATTTAATTCGGGCACATGCATCAAACGATTGTCATGCATTTTTTCGTTGATCAAACTTTCGCCTTCTGCTGTTGCCAACATGGCACAGAACAAGGATTGATTATCTGTTGCAAATTCGGGGTAGGGCCCAGTAATAATGGAAGTAGCCTTTAAATGAGCTTTTGTTGCATCTACTGAAACGCCATCATTTTTTTGTTCAATGATCACATTACTGGGGCTTAGCAAATCAATTTCGGCTTTTAATAAATCAGTTCTGGCATTCTTTAAGAAAATCTTTGATTTTGTGGTAACAGCAGCGGCGATAAAGGTCATGGTTTCAATACGGTCTGGAACAGCATTAAATTCTGCTCCTTTTAAGCTTTCAGCGCCATGAACAGTTAAGGTTCGTGTTCCCACGCCTTCAAATTTGATGCCCATTTGGGTCAACAGGGCAATTAAGTCCATGACTTCCGGTTCTAAAGCCACATTGTGAATAATGGTTTTTCCAGGCGTTAAAGCAGCAGCCATAATTGTATTGTGTGTTCCCCCCACCGTTACACGCCAACAGGTAATATCTGCCCCATGTAATTTGCCATAGGCCATGATATAGCCATTTTCTGTTTTGATGTCAGCTCCCATTTCGGTCAAGGCAGAAAAGTAAATATCTAACGCCCGTGCACCGATAGCACATCCGCCAGGCAACGATACTTTTGCTTCGCCCATTCTGGCCAATAAAGGCCCCAATACCCAAAAGCCAGCACGCATTTTAGAAATGAAATCATAGCTGGCAGTTGTATTCGTAATCCGTTGGGTTTGCAAGGTCATGGTATCGCCTTCCAAGGTAATTTTTGTGCCCAAAGATTCCAACAACTGCATCAAAGTTTTGACATCAGCCAGCAAAGAACAATTATGTAAGATAATGGGTTCTTTGGTAAGTAAAGTACAAATCATCAAAGGGAGCAGGGCATTTTTGGCACCCTTTATTTCCACGGTTCCGGACAATTGCTGTCCCCCCTTTATTTTGAAGGCGTACATTTAGCTCGATCCTTTTGTTGTTTTTTGCGGAGTTCGATATTGGCACGCAAAGCCACAGCTTGACGCAAAAAAGCTTCTTTTTTCTTGCCGGTCAGCTTTAAATTTTGATCCACAATTTCTTCTAATCTATCTGTCATAAGAACAGCATACTTTTTTTTACGTCAAAACGCAAGGATTATTTTTTCTTACAATAATTGCCGTCCATGTAGCGTAAGGTACCACACTTATCGCATTCGTCCTTAGTGGTGATAATACCATTGGAGTAAGGGCACGAATGGCACCAGCCATCATCATCTCTAAACCCACCTGTTGTGGGATATTTGGCAGCACAGCCGGCTGTAGTCAGGGCACACCGACCGTTAAACATTTCCCGATTAGAACATCTGGTACACTCAGAAGCAGATGTAGTATCTGAATAATATGAAGTACAGCTTATACAGTTACAAAAATCACAAAAACCACCACAAGTACCTCGACCATAGACCGACCGGATTCAGAATAAGCCTTTGATAAATAACGATTATTTACACGTGGGGGCATTGATAAGTCTTTAAGCATTTTATTTAATCTCCGTTCCTGTTAAAAATAAGTTTATCCCAACCTTAGCACTTCAAAATCCCAAAGTCAAGGGAAAAATCTTTTTTAATTTGTATTGCCTTTTTTTTAAAAATTTTTTACAATAACCAAATCAACAAAAGGGAAAAAATGAAGTTTTTATCCACATTGGTCAGTTTGTTTTTCTTTGGTTCCATTGCTTTGGCGCTATTACTGTTTATTGTTTTAAGATATTATTCGATTGGTTTGCCAGATTACCGCCAATTAGAAAATTATCAACCACCTGTCACAACACGTCTGTACGCGGAAGATGGTTCCCTTTTGGCCGAATATGCCACCCAAAAACGGATGTTTGTGCCTGAAGAAAAAATACCTTTGCTGTTAAAACAAGCTTTTATCGCGGCAGAAGATAAACATTTTTATCAACATGCAGGAATAGACTTTTTAGGATTGACCCGAGCAATTTTAACAAACATTCAAAATATTGGCCGTAATCGCCGTGCTGTGGGGGCGTCCACTATTACGCAGCAAGTGGCAAAAAATTTCTTTTTAACCCCAGAACGTTCTATTTCGCGCAAAATTAAAGAAGCATTGTTGGCGCGCAGGATAGAAAATACTTTTTCCAAAGAACATATTTTAGAGCTTTACTTGAATGAAATTTATTTAGGACAAGGGGCCTATGGGGTCGCCAGTGCCAGTAAAATTTACTTCAATAAAGCCATGAATGAATTAACTTTGGACGAAATGGCCTTTTTGGCTGCTTTGCCAAAAGCCCCCAATAATTATCATCCCATCAAAAAAGCAGAAGCCGCTAAAGCTCGTCGGGATTGGGTTTTAGGGCGTATGCTTGAAGATAACTATATTACCTCAGAACAATTTATGGAAGCAGTGGCCCAGCCTGTTCATATGGCTTCTGTCACAATTACGCCGTTAAAAGAAGGGCAATACTATGCCGAAGAAGTGCGCCGTTTTGTTGTAGATAAATATGGAGAAGATTCTATCAATTTGGGCGGTTTAAGTATTCGGACTTCTGTGGATCCGGCTTTGCAAAAAGCTGCGACGAAAGCTTTGCAAGACGGTTTAATTTCTTATGATCGTCGTCATGGATGGAGAGGCCCTATCTCCCATGTGGCAGAAGGGGAAGACCCCATTGAAAAGTTAAAATCTTATTCATCACATTATACGCCTAAAGATTGGCAATATGCTTTGGTTATCGGATTAGATGAAGAAAAAGCAGAAATTTTGCTGTTAGATGGTACGAAAGGGATCATTCCTTTGACTGAAATGACTTGGGCAAAAAAAGCTTTAGAAGAGGGGAGGATTTCCAAGGAAAAAGTTGAAAAGCCAGACAATGTTTTGTCTGTCAATGATATTATTTTAGCATCTCCCAAAGGTAACATATATGCCTTACAACAAATGCCACAAGTTGAAGGAGCTTTAGTAGCCTTAAATCCGCATACAGGACGTGTACTTGCAATGGCTGGCGGTTTTGCTTTTGAAAAAAATCAATTTAACCGCGCTATTCAAGCCAATCGGCAACCAGGTTCATCCTTTAAACCATTTGTTTATCTGGCAGCACTTGATTCTGGTTATACGCCATCCAGTTTGATTCTGGATGCACCGCTTGTGATGGAAAAATTGGATGGGTCCAAATGGAAACCACAAAACTATTCGCGCCAATTTTATGGCCCGACGACTTTGCGAGTGGGGATTGAAAAATCGCGAAATCTGATGACAGTTCGTTTAGCTCAGGCTATCGGAATGAGTAAGATTTTGAAATACGGTAAAAAATTTGGTATTTCTGATAAATTGGAACCTAATTTGGCAACAGCATTAGGGGCAGGGGAAACAACTTTGATGCGCTTGGCAACAGCCTATGGTATGCTAGTAAATGGTGGTAAAGAGATAAAACCGACTCTGATCGACAGAATTCAGGATAGATTTGGTAAAACACTTTATAAACATGACACTCGTGAATGCCTCAACTGTTCTGGAGACGAAGCAACGCCAGACGTGAAACCCGAAATTCCAGATGAGCGTGAACAGATTCAAGATCCGGCGAGTAGCTATCAAATGGTGAATATTTTAAATGGTGTGGTGGAACGCGGAACAGGCCGTTCGGCCAAAGCAGTTAAGAAAACATTAGGGGCTAAATCAGGGACCAGTAACGACAGCAATGATGCTTGGTTTATTGGTTTTTCACCTGATTTAGTAGCCGGTGTGTGGGTTGGTTTTGATACACCACAAACACTAGGGCCCAATGATACCGGTGGTGTTGTGGCTGCACCGATTTTCCGTGATTTTATGACAGAAGCATTAAAAAATACGCCGGATATTCCTTTCCGTGTGCCTGATTCGGTGCGTTTGGTGCGTGTGAATGCGACGACAGGTAAACCTGCTAAAACTGGGGATACCAATGTGATTATGGAAGCTTTCCGTCTGGATACAGATCTTACTAAGGAAACTAAAATTATCGGAAAAGATATTACAATTCCTGCCGAAGAAGAGGATATTCCTGATATGGGTGGGTTATATTAAAGGAGCAAATTATGAAATCAGAAATCATTTCACTTCATGAAAAATATCAAGGCATCTTGACCTTGATAAGGGGGCGTCTTTGACTGGGATAAAGCCCTTGCCCGAGCTCAAGAATTAGAAACGCTTGCACAGGATGCAAATCTTTGGGAAGACCCCGAGCGCGCCCAAAAACTCCTCTCCGAACGCACTGCGCTCAATAATGCTATAGAGCGTGTAAAATCTTTGGAAAAGCAAATCAATGACACCTATGAAATGATTGAAGTGTCAGAAAAAGAAAACGAAACAGAACTCCTTGCTGAAGCTGAAAATCAATTTATTCAAATGGAACCTGAGCTGGAAAAAATTGAGCTGGAAAGTCTGCTCTCGCAGGAAGGCGATAAAAATGATGCCTTCTTGGAAATTCACTCTGGGGCCGGTGGCACAGAATCGCAAGATTGGGCATCGATGCTGGAACGGATGTATATGCGCTGGGCTGAAAAATCGGGTTATAAAGTGGAACTGTTGGAAGAATCTGCAGGCGAAGAAGCAGGCATTAAATCCGCCACCTTAAAAATCTCAGGCCTTAATGCATATGGCTGGCTCAAATTTGAATCGGGTGTCCATCGTCTGGTGCGCATTTCACCCTTTGATTCCAATGCTCGACGCCATACCAGTTTTTCATCCGTTTGGGTTTATCCTGTGGTGGACGATAGTATTGAAATCGACATTAATCCTGCTGATTGCCGGATTGATGTTTATCGTTCCAGTGGGGCGGGTGGTCAACACGTGAACAAAACTGAAAGTGCTGTCCGTATTACCCATACACCCACGGGGATTGTGGTGGCCTGTCAAACGCAGCGCAGTCAATTTCAAAACCGTGAACAAGCTTGGAATATGCTCCGTGCCCGCCTTTATGAAATGGAGTTAAAAAAACGTCAAACAGAACAAGGTGCGGTGGATACTCAAAAAGGGGATAATGGATGGGGCAATCAAATTCGTTCTTATGTGTTACAACCTTATCAGATGGTAAAAGATTTGCGCACTGATTATGAAACATCTGATACATCGGGTGTTTTGGATGGTGATTTGGATGATTTTATGCGCGCAGCTTTAGCTGAACTTGCAAAAGGGGGAGTAAATGGAAAATAAACACTTTATCTTATTTAAAAAAACGCGGGCATTAGAAGAACAGATGACGCAATTTTTAATGAATATTATTCAAGCCGGTTATTTGTTAAAGCAGGGGCTGGAAGAATATTTTGTGCATGGTGTTGATAAGCAGTTTAAAGATCTAAAAACGCAAGTAAGCGCTTTAGAAGCGGAAAATGATGCTTTGCGTCGTCAAATGGAATTAGATCTTTACCATCATATGTTATTGCCGGATATGAGATCGGATTTAATTGATTTGTTGGAAGCTTGTGATAAAATCATCAATAAGTATGAAACAGATATGATTTTGTGGTCACTGGAAAGACCAGATATCCCCAAAAAATTACATCAGCCTTTACTTCAAATGATAACAACTTCCTTGGATTGTGTAGGATCTTTTATTGGAGGGGTTAAGACCTTTTTTTCTGGGCGCAATGTGGACGATGAAATTCAAATTACCTATGCATTGGAACATCAGGTAGATATGCAAGCAATAGATTTAAAAGCACTTGTTTTTAAAGATAAACGTTTGAATCTTTCACGCCAACTGCAACTGAAAGAATTCATCTATAGCCTTGAAAAAATTTCAGATATGACAGAAGATGCAGCAGATAAATTAAAAGTGATGGGGACGAAACATACGTTATGATGGTCAGCCTTTTTCTTTTAGGGGGGATTTTATTAGCCTTCACATTTGGGCGCAATAATTTTAGTAATGTTTTCGGTTCAGCTATCGGAACAGGTGTTTTATCATTGAAATCAGCAGCTCTTTTGACAACCTTCTTTTTGTTGCTTGGAATATTGTTTGGCAGTTCTGACACCTCTGAAACGGTGGCGGGATTGACACATTTTACCCATTTATCAGAATCTTTCTTGTTTTCTGTAATTATTGCAACAATTATGATTTTTTTAACAAAATTAGGCTTTCCTGCCTCACTGGCTCAAATCTCTATCGGTGGATTAATTGGATGGAATTTGGGGTTAGGAGAAACAGTCAAATGGACTCAGATAAAAGATATCGGTCTCGGTTGGATTTACAGCCCGATAATTGCTTGTGTATTCTCTTATTTGATTTTTAAAAGTTTACGATTTTTCCTGAAGAAGTATCCAGTACCTATTTTATATCGTGATATTTATGTGCGGATATTCTGGATTTTTGTTGGTTCTTTTACGGCTTATGGCTTGGGGTCAAACAGTTTGCCTGTTCTTATCATTCCTTTTGCCAAAACTGTTTCTTATGATGATCAGATTCTTTTACCTTTTTTGTTTTCAATAGCGGTTGGATCAGGTTGCCTAATGGCATCGCATCGAGTTATTCGGATGATTAGTTCAAAACTTTTTCCGCTTTCTTCTGTTGAAAGCTTGATTGTCGGATTTTCTGGAGCGTTGACCCTTTTGATATTTTCTCTTCACAATCATATTATTCCGGCTCTTCCTATATCTATAAGCGCTGCTTTAATTGGGGCTATTGTCGGTGTTTCTATGGCAAAAGGCGGATATGGTTTAAAGAAAAAAGCCTTAATTGGGGTAGTCTGCAGTTGGATTTTAGCTCCTTTATTTTCCGGCTTGATTTGTTTCGGATTTGTCTGTATAATAAGGGCTGGGAGATTTTAAGTGATTAAATGGATTTGGAAATTTTTTAAAAAAACAATCTTTCTATGCTGGAAGTTGGCAGAGATCCTGTTTGTTTTAATTTTTATAATGGGGGCTTTATTTCTTTATCATTTACATAAAACCCCTATGGATGCCATGAAGTATTTACCGGAAATTGAAAGTGCTTTATTGCCGAAAGAAAGCGGTTATCATCTCGAAACAGAATCACTTGTTTTGTCATCAGATTGGTCGGAACCAGGGCTTGTTCAAATAGATATTAAAAATTTGAAAGTTTTGCGTCCCGATAATACAACGGCCTTTGAAGCTCCAGTAGCGACGGCTTCCTATGATTTATGGCATATTTTAACACTTAATTATTTGCCAAGCACATTTATATTGGAAAAACCTTTTTTAGAAATGATTATTGATGAAAAGGGAGAAGTAGCAGTCAAGACAGAGAAATCTCAAGCGCATGCGGTAAATCCAAAAAATTTCCAAAAAATAGTTCAACGTATTTTGGGAATACACGAATTAGAAATATCAAATGCCCATTTGCATGTTAAAGACTTACGCTTTAATCAGGAATGGGATATTCCAGATGCTGATTTAGAATTGGAACGGCATTTCCATTTTGCACATGAAGCGTTGTTAAAAGGAACATTGAAAGGGGATGGAATTGATGCTCATCTGTTAGCTACAGCTCACCTCAATCGTTTTACAAAAGATTTAACTTTGGAAGCAGGAGTAGATAAAATAAATTTACAAAAAATTTCGAATTTTATTCCTGTTTTAAAAGAAGCAAATTTAGAGGTTCAAGTCTCAACGAAAGGGGTTTTTAATTTTTCGAAAAGTCACAAGTGGATAAGTGATTATCTGACAAAATTGCAATTTAATGCTAAAACATTGAAACCCGGAACGCTTAATTTAATGGATGATTTAGACAACATTTATTATGTTCAATCTGCCGATATTAACGGAACTTTAGGGGCTGGGGCAAAAGCACTTAAAATTGCCTCATCCAAGATTGTTTTAAAGGATGAAAAACCCGTAGATTTTTATTTAGATGTTGAAGGAATAGATCGCTTTTTGAAAAAGGGGGATATTTCTTTATTAAAGACGACATTAAAGGCAACTCTTTATGATGTGCCAACAGAACATGTCCCCGTCTTATGGCCGCCAAAGCAAGGGCCTGATGCTCATGCATGGGTTAAAGAAAATCTTACAAAAGGGTATTTGTCTCAAGCTGATTTCACTCTCTATTTTACGGGGGATGAGCTGACTGATTTACTTGGAGACATTCGTGCTAAAGGAATACGTGTGGACTACTTATCACCAATGACACCGGTTGAAGATGTCTCTGCTCAAGTTTTGTTATATCCGGATAAAGTTCATATTTTGGCAAATTCTGGAAAAATCAACGAATTATCTTTACAAAAAGCTGATTTACTTTTTACAGATTTAGATAAGGAAATTACTCAACTTCAAATTGATCTGAATATTTCCGGACCAGTAAAACAAGCGTTAGAATTAATTTCTTCAAAACCGTTGGAATTTCCTCAAATGTTTAATTTAACCCCGTCTTTATTATCAGGGCAATCACAAACAACAGTGCATCTCTCTTTCCCGCTTTTGGATGATATAACAACAGATCAGGTGAAAGCTGTTGTACATGCTGATATGACGAAAGTACAAGTCAATAAACCCTTTGCGTATTTAGGATTAAAAGATGGAAAATTAACCTTAGATGTGACAAATGAAAAATTAGAAGTAATGGGTGATATTATGTTGAAAAATTCACCTTTAAAAGTGGGTTGGAAGGAATACTTTTTACCAAAAGAAATTTCATCGGAAGTATTATTGTCTGGGACGTTGAAAAGTGCTGATGTTGGCAGTTTCTCACCCCTTTTAACCCCCCTTTTAGAAGGAGATACCTTTTTTGATTTAACAGCTTTTAAAAATACATCAACAAATCTTTTTTCCGGTACCTTACAACTGGATGCCCAAAATACGTTTGTAGATATTGCGCCTTTAGCTGTTCAGAAAAAACAAGGAAATCCTCTTCTTCTTGCTCTTTCTTTTGCCGATCTGTCTATAAACTTAGAACAGGGGAAAATGGATTGGGATATGGTGGGTTCTCTAGAGGAAAAGCAAGACGATTTAAAAGTGACAGGTCATTTTGAATGGTCTGGAAAAGGGTTAAATTTGGCGACTGAAGTAGTTGCCGGTGATAACCAATTTTCAGGAAATTTAAAATCAACGTTATCGGATTTTTCCTTGCGCTTAAAAGGAAAAAATTGGCAAGCATATGATTTGAAAAAGGTTATTCCGTCTTCAGAAGAAAAATCAACTTCTTCCGAACAAAAAATCAAGAACATTCTGTTGGATATTCAATTAGATGAATTTGTATTAAATAAAGGAAAACCCTTTAAAAATATCGTTATTTCAGGGAAAAGGAAGAACAGAGTTTGGCAAAATTTCCAACTTAAAGCCATAGCACAAGATCCTTTTACTTTGACTTATGAAGCGACGAAAAAACAATTTTATGGAGAATTTGCTGATCTGGGGGATTTGATGACACGCTTAAATGTATCAGATCGTTTTATGAATGGAAAACTTTCTTTGCAGGCAGACCAAAAAGAAAATGGTGATATTTCAGGTAAAATCGAAGTGAAAGAAACGCAATTGAAAGAAACTGGCTTTTTAATGCAAGCAATGACAATTTTAGGAATTGTGGATGCCTTTCGAGGTAAGGACATTATTTTTGATGAAATAGTTATTCCATTTATTCTGACACCGGATTTTATTTTAACATTGAATGAAGGATACGCCGTTGGAACAAACTTAGGGGTAACTATCAAAGGAAATATAATGTTGGATGATTTAAAATTGACTGGAGCCGTTGTTCCTGCCTATGCTGTGAATAGTTTGCCTGGAAAAATTCCGGTTGTTGGATGGCTATTCCGTGACAGTGCTGGTGGTGGATTGATCAATGTGCCTTACAGCATAACAGGTCCTTTAATAAATCCTAAAGTGATTTGGAGCCCATTAAAAACAGTAGCTCCTGGCGCTTTAGGACGTTTATTTTAATTTTTCCTTGACGAACGTGATAAAGATAGATAGAATCAAGGAAGATAAATTTATTTTAAGGGGGGATTACATGCTGTTAAGAAAGGTGAAGGAAGAAGGACGGACGATACTGGAAGTTGTTGCGGTATTGGTGATTATGCTGATATTGACATTGGGGGGACTTTACCTTTATGAACGGGTTGTAGCGAAGATGGGGGCTAAGGACTTGGCAGAAGAGGTGGCGACCTTGGCCACGAAGAACCGTTTAGAACTGACACATTCGGAACGAGTGAGTGAGAAATCGACGAAGAGGGAGGGGCGGGGTAAATTGAGCTCATCGCCAGAA
>JAGCFA010000074.1 GCA_017650375.1 Alphaproteobacteria bacterium
ATATACAAGTTCATTTTGTGAATGCATGGAATGTTATGTCCACTTGGTATGGATATTTAATCTTAAAACCTGCTTCTGGTGCTGCACCTCAAAATTGTGGAACAGGATATCCGATACCTGATTCATATGCGAAATTTTAATCATCTACAGATCATAACCATCTTATTGGCTGACCTAGAACATGGACTGTTTATAAGAATGTCGGGAGGGGGAGAAAAATCACATTTTTATAGCTGGATTCAAAGATTTTTTAAAAATTTATTGAGCAAATTAAAAAAATATTCATGTAAGAGGAAAAATAGCAATTGAAAAATTAACCATTTTTTAACAAACAAAAAGTTATCCACAGAGTTATCCACAAAAATATAACTATCTGTTTTTAATAGGGAATATTTGAAAATATCTTCATGAAATTGTCGCATAATTTATATTATGTTCACTAATATTAAAAAAGAGGGGGGGTGATTTTGGCTTTACGATATCTGGAATAAAAAATAATCCGTGCTGTTTAAACACGGATTATTCTATAAAATAATTTTATTTTAAATTTTCATTCAACCAATTTTCCAATTCGGCCTTTGTTGAAGCACCGTTGCGGGTGGCTTTAACTTGACCATCTTTAAATAAAATCATTGTTGGAATGCTTTGGATTTCGTATTTTTCAGCTGTACCAGCTGCTTCATCAACATCCAATTTAACAATTTTAACTTTATCGGCCATTTCTTCGGATAATTCTGTTACAATGGGCAACATTTGGCGACAAGGACCGCACCAAACAGCAAAAAAGTCCACCAGAACAGGCTTTTCTGATTTTAAAACTTCAGCTTCAAAATTTGTGTCATTAATCATTTCCATTTTTATTTCCTTTCGTTGACTGTTCAAATATAAGGTTATTTTCCATCTTTGTCAATTGGTTTTTTGACAAGTTTGATAAATTGGCCAATGGCCAGCAACCGTATCATCCAATGAATCCAATGGTTCGTTCATCAAATCTCTATAAACCCAATAATTAACCAAGATTCGTTCAATGAAACTGCGTGTTTCTTTGGATGGTAGGGTTTCCAAGAACATCAAAGGATCTTCGTTATAATTCATCTTTTTTTCCCATTTGGTTAAATTGCCAGGGCCAGCGTTATATGCAACGGCTGTTTTAATCAAGTTATTTTGAACGGCATCATGGCTCATTATTTTTTGCAAATAGCTCTGACCTAAGGCCAAGTTATATTCAGGTTCTTTTAGTTTTCGTTCATTCCAATCACATTGTAACTCTGTCGCCAATTCCTTAGCCGTTTTAGGCATGATTTGCATAAGACCTGTTGCCCCTGCTTTACTTTGAGCACGCTTATTAAAACAAGATTCTTGGCGAACAAAAGCGTAAATTAAGGCTTTATCTAACAACCAATCATTCTGAGGTGTCCAATCAGGAAAAGGGTAACGAGTCTGCCCGCCATTCAGTGAACCAATCATACTTTTAAGGATTTCTTGGAAGCCGTTTTCCTCAGAAATCAGCCACAAGATGCCTTTTGCTTCTTCATCTGCTTCCAAATAAAGTTTTAACAATTCATCAATAGCCCATCTTTCTTGGCCAATTTGCTTTAAAGCATAAAATCTTTCTAAGGCAGGATGGGAAAATTCTGCACTAACTTCTTCTTCTGGCAAAGCTGGCAAATCCCAAACGTGTTCCAGATTATTTCCTAAAGACCGAAGAGCTAAAATGCCATAAAAATAACGCGGATAAGAAGCAGCCTTTTCCAATAAATCTCCAACTTTATGGTATTCCCCTGCCCTCATATAGGCTCTGGCTGCCCAAAAAGCAGAACGTCCGATTAAAGCATCGCTGGAAGCATTATCACTTGATTTTTCAAAAAAATCAGCTGATTCTAGAAAATTTCCCTCGCGCCATTTTAGAAGACCTGCTAACCAGTAAGTAAAAACTGGTGGATAATAGGTGTTATTTAAAACATTTTCAACCTGTTCCATAGCTAATTTATCTTCATTATCTAAGAAATAAGAATATCCCAAAGCTATTTTTGCAGTATATAAATCAGAGGACTTAAAGAGATTTTTTGTTTCCTTTTCTTCCAGAACTCTTTTAGCATTCAAAGTTTTTCCTTGTGATAAATACCGGATAAATTGATTTTTTTTCTTGTAAGCCTTTCTCTTTTTTTCTCGATTCAAATAAGAAAAATTAAGCGCATTTACCAAATCCAATGGTTCAATTCTGGAAACAGATTCGCAAGCTTTTGTATTACCACCAAATATTCCCTTTGGCCTTGGCAAATCTTTTATTTTTTTTTGTTCCCCCAGAGCATAAATTTCTGAAGCAATAGGATAGTCTGAATATTCTTTCATCCAATTTTGGATTTCTTCTTTTTGGGTTTTGTAATACACAGAAAAATAACGGTCATACAGAAGATATCCTTTTAACAGAGGATTTTTTATCTGGGCTTCTTTTTTTTGAGCTTCTTTTATCTTTCCTGTGTGTTGTAATTGAAAAATAGTTTTATAGGAAAGAACATCTTCTGGTGATAAAACAGATGCGTGTGCATTCACATAAGTTGGCCAGAAAAAAGAAAGAAAAAAAACAAAAAGAAGTTTTTTCATTTTTGATTTGGCAGAGTCGTATAACGAACCAGTTTTTTGCATTTTGCTTCAGAAACTTTTTCTAATTGACAAGAACGAACATCCACTTGTGGTGTCGCTAGTATTTTTTCACAATTAAGGCCTAAAAATAAATAACGCACACCTTTCGTTTGTTCTTTTTCAATATTTTTAAATTCAAAAGGATGTGTTGTTGTTCCAACAGTAAATTGACCTGATAAAAGATTTAATTTCTTTTTTGTCTTATTGATTGCTTTAAAGGTGGCAGAACAATATGAGCTTTTTCTATCTGGGGTTAGCACTCCTTGAGGATCATCTAAATTAAGAAGAATGGCTTCTTCTCCATCTTCTTCCTCTTCTTCTGTTTGAGATTGTAGTTGTTCATCTTTTTTATTTGTGAGGGGAGTTTGTCCTTCTTCTATGAATAGGTCAACATCTTTTAATGATTCTTGTTGGGATTTTTCTTCTGGTAAATTTGTGGTAGTTTCTTCTGATGATGTCGAAATGGAAGCCAAATCAGGAAATAAAGCTAATGTTTCATTGTCTGTCTGGGCAGCAAGATGACCTGAACATAAAGCCAAAACTAAGAATAAGAAAATTTTTGAATCCATTTTTTCCCCTTTTCATTTTTTTCTTGATTAAATTTTCAGGATGAGTATAGAATAAGAAAAAATAAATAGCAATACTTTTTTAGGAGAAAATATGAAAAATATAAAAATTATAGCTCCATCTTCTTATGTTCCAGACTTGACTGGGGACAAATTAAAAGGTGTAGAAGAGCTTTTTAGTAAATTAAAGTATAACATTAATTGTGGTAAATATATA
>JAGCFA010000075.1 GCA_017650375.1 Alphaproteobacteria bacterium
GTGCGGGGCAGACCAGATGTGTCAGGAATGTGAAGTGGAAGCCACCTCTTGCACCACCAACCAACAATGCACCGGTGTTTGTGCCGGATGCAACACCGAAACAAATACTTGTCAGTACATGTGCGAACCTGTGGAATATCTGCAATCAAACGGAAATCAATATATTGATACAGATTATGTACCAAATAATAATTCGGTTGTGGAGTATGATTTTGAACCATTGTCAATAACTATCGCTAGGTTTATGTTCGGTGTGTGGGGAAATACAAATACTAAAGGTCGTATGTATATTTATACTGGTGGTGGAACTGGACCCATACAATATGGATTTGGTGTTGGTACGTCTGTTGCTGGCGTGAACTATATCAACTCTAACGTGCAAATGTCGCTTCAAAGACATCTATGTGTAATGGATAAAACATCTTTAACCTATGATGGTACAGCTTTAACTACTGGTTTGTCTGGTGATATGACTGGTAATACGGCTAAATTTTGGATTGGTAAGTGTAATGACTTAAACGGTCGTGCTACAGACCCAACAAAGATTTATAGCTGTAAGATAACTGATAACGGAACTTTAGTTCGTAACTTTTTGCCTGTTTTGGCGCCGAAAAAAGAAGGAACCGGTCAGGAACCGGCGATGTTTGATAAAGTCAATAACAAAATTTATTATAACGCCGGAACAGGGACCTTTAAAACCAATCTGGATTAAGTCTGCTTTTTTGCGGGAAATTTTATGGCGAGTATTAACAATGCCAAAGCCAATCCCAAAGGAATCCATACGCCGCCTTGTGCATAAAAGGTGGGGGGCAACGCCGCCGGTAAATCCCCATCAAGAACCCCCTCTGTCCCTAAAGGTAAACTTTTTACGATTCGCCCATAAGGGTCAATAATTGCGCTAATACCGGTATTGGCTGCACGCACTAAAGGTAATCCTTCTTCTACCGCACGCATCCGTGCCATTGCTAAGTGCTGATAGGGTCCGTTGGATAGTCCATACCATCCGTCATTGGTGGCATTAAAAATCCACACAGGCCGATTCGTTTTGTCTACTACAGCTCCTGAAAAAATGACTTCATAGCATACCAATAAAGAGGCTGGTAATGTGTTCAAAACAGGTTTGGTTGCCACTCCGTTTCCCGCCACTAAATCAGCAGTAATTGGTACGATTTTTTGTAATGGCAGATATTTCCTAAAGGGCATATATTCGCCAAAAGGTACCAAATGCGATTTGTCATAGACGGAATGGATATTTGTTAAATCATCTAAAACAAAAATACTATTTGCGACTAAATGAAGCGCTGGATGTGTTTCACGCATGGCACCCGTTATCAAAACACTACTTTGGGGTAGAGCGCGCATCAAATTTAAACGTTCGTCTGTTTCAACATTTAAAACAAAAGGAACAGCTGTTTCCGGCCACAGGATATGCGTAATACCATCGCTTTTTTGGCGAGACAGACGAATAATTTTTTCTGTGTTTTCATGTGCTTTTTGGCTGTTCCATTTTAGTGTTTGAGGAATGTTAGGTTGAACGATGCGTAAATGTGTTCCCCATACATTGGCGTTATCAGCACTGATTAATCGTAAAGCTCCTAATCCTGTTAGGGCCATAAATATTCCCACCATGATCCAAAGGAATCTTTTTCTGATGCCCAGACTAAAAGCGGTGAAAGTCAATAATGTAATACCGCTTAAGCCATAAACACCAGCGACGGAAGCAATTTGTAAGACAGCACTGTAATCCCAAATGTTGCCTAATGGATTCCAAGGGAAACCAGTGAATAACCATGACCGTACCCATTCTAAAATAACAAAAGCCCCAGTAAAAGCTAACCATCGTCTGATACCAGCTGGATAAAGTGCCGCAATCCCTGCTGTGGCACCCCAAAACAATCCAAACCACATTCCGAATCCTAACCACACTAAGGGGCAAAAGAACCAAAATTGCCCTCCATCAATCATCAATGCGTTGGTCAGCCAATGCATGGATACTGCGCCCAAACCGGCACCAAAGGAAAAACCTATTCCTACCGCTTCACGAATTTGTACTTGATTCACAAAATAAAATAAAAAGGCGGTTGTTACCAACACAACTGGCCACATAAAATAAGGGGCAAATCCTAAAGTTGTTACAGCTCCTAACAAAAAAACGAATGCGTTTCTTTTCCACTTTGTTATTTTCATGTTAAAAAGAGTAGCTTTTTTTTAGTTTAATTGCAAGTAGAAATTTTTTACTTGACAGAGAAAAAAAAATATGCTCCTATAATCTGAAAAAGGAAGGGAGATTATGCGCAAATCGCTTTTTTACGGGGCCAGTAAAATTTGTTTTCCGAGAATGGTTAAAAGAGACCGTTTCGGACGGTTTGTTGTAGATCCTTCTGACTATGGGATGACGCCCAGTTATATGAAGCGTGTGGAAAGCCAATATGAAAAATCCATGCAAACAGGGCGCAGTATGTTAGAGGTGATGTTTGTTGTCGGTCTGATGACTGTGATCAGTTTGGGTGGGATTAAGGGATATGAAATTATCACAAATAAGGCAAAAGCGCGCAGTGTTGCGAATTTGGTTTCCACTCTAGTAAAGGAACGTCAGGCTCGGTCTTTATCGTTATCGGAAGGTAAGTCTGATATTCAAAAAGTGAAAATTGGCGATAAGGAAATCTTGGTTCAAAATGGAACACCTCAAGATGGGGATAAAGAGCCATTTTTATGGGTCGATGTGGATTTTGATAAAAAAGCAGAATGTAAAGAGTTTTTGTATACAGATTTCATTCAGCCGGCTTTCATGGCAGTTGACAATTCAATTCCTGGAGAATGTCCGGGGAAGGTACGTCTTTATTTTCCAAAAGATCCGCAAGATAACACCAGTGGGATTAAAACGTATGTTAATCCCACAGATGGGAAAATATATATTTGTGAAGGGGACGATTGTTCTTCGGCTGGCGGAAACAGTTATAGTCTTGCATGTCGTACAGGCTATACGCCGAATAAGGATAAGACTAAATGCGAAAAAATCACTTGTTCGGCTTATCGTGGTACGGGCTTTGCCAACGAATACTATGCAGGAGGTTTTGTCGGTTTTGCAAATGATGGTGTTACACGATGCTATTGTCCGACTGGTCAAACTTTTGAGGTAGATCAATGTATTACATCAACATCAGAATGCTCTGGCCATGGTTCGAATTCATCTGGATTGTGTTCTTGTTTGGCGGGCTATTGCGGAAATAATTGCGAAAATCGTGTTACCTGTTTTAATGCTGGTATATGGACAGAACATGGTTGCAATTGTGCGGAAGGTTGGGCTGGTACTTATTGTGATGAACCGGCATCAAATAATTGTTCAAACCATGGTGTATATCAGGGGAATCGTTGCATCTGTAATGAAGGGTATTATGGGGCAGTGTGTGAATACTATAACAATTGCTCAGGTAATGGGCGAGTAAACCCTGATGGTACCTGCACCTGTAATGATGGTTATTATGGGACAGATTGTGAAAACAGAGAAAATACTGATTCTTGTAATGGCCATGGTACGTGGTGTGGCAGCTCTTGCAGCTGTAATGAAGGTTACTATGGGACAGATTGTGAATACTATAACAATTGCTCGGGGAATGGTCAAGTTGATAGTAATGGCACTTGCACCTGCAATTCTGACTACTATGGCGCTGATTGTGAATACTATAACGATTGCTCAGGTAATGGGCGGGTAAACCCTGATGGCACTTGTAACTGTAACGACGGTTATTACGGGACAAATTGCGAAGATGAATATTGTTCTGGCCACGGGACTTTGTGTGGTGGTTATTGTTCTTGTGATGATGGTTGGTATGGTACCTATTGCGAGAGCGAAGGAGCCTCTGATCCCTGCAGCGGACACGGCACTCTCAATTGGATCGGAGGACATTACTGGCAAGAATATGAACAATCTGGTGGTTCTTGTTTGTGTGATAAGGGATACGCCAGTGTTGGGGGGCAACCATGTGTTGACTTTAATGATAATCACTGTAATGGTCATGGACAGTCAATTTATGGTTATACGCCTAGTGCTTATGGACACTCAGCTACATGCGGTTGTTTGTGTGATTCAGGATGGTATAGAGTAAGTTGTTCGTACAAAGACCCAAACATTTCTGTTTGCAGTGATAAAGGAAGATCTCTGTTTTTTGGGGATTTTGTTGGTTGTCTCTGTGACGATGGCACTCTTCAAGAAGGCGACCCCATCAATGGTAACCTCTGCGCCACCGGCGCATATGACGTTTGCTCTGGCCACGGGACACTCAACTGGCCCGGTGCACATTATTTTAGACGTGACGTTACGAACTATAGAGATTTCCCAAATCTTTGTCTTTGTGATAAAGGGTATTTTGCTTCTGATGATGGCGGAGATAATTTAGCTCAATGCAATGCTTTTCTTGATAACTGTCATGGTCACGGTCAATGGACTGTTTGTGGATGTTTATGTGAGTCAGGATATTATGGAGTTTTCTGCGATAAAACATCAGATACGATTTGTAGCAATTACGGACGAAGTTTTGAATTTGGAAGTTATTCCTACTGCCTCTGTGACAATGGTGCAATTGAAAGAGGCGACCCCATTACCGGCAATGTCTGTGCTTCTGCTGCACATGAAAACTGTTTTGGCCATGGAACACGGTCTGGGGAATATTGTGCCTGTGATGCTGGTTACTATGGGACCTATTGCGAAAAGGTTCGTTGTTTTGGCCATGGAACATGGCAAGAAGATGGGGCATATTGCGCCTGTGATGCCGGTTATTGTGGAGCCTATTGCGAAGGAGTAAAAGAAGACCCCTGCAACGGCCACGGAACATGGACAGGGGCATATTGTGCTTGTGATGACGGTTACTATGGTACCTATTGCGAAAGCGAAGGAGCCTCTGATCCTTGTAACGGCCACGGCACCTTAAATTGGGCGGGTGCTCACTCTTCCAACCTGTTGGGTGCCACATGGGGGGCTGCCGACGGTGGTTTCTGCCTGTGTGACAAAGGATATTATGGTGCAGAAGGAAATGGTATAATAGATAGTAGACAGTGTTCCCTTACGAAGCAAGAATATACAGGTGATGCAAATCGTTTTTGCAATGATCATGGTCAGTGGGCGGGCTTTGGCTGCGTATGTGATACTGGATACTATGGGATTTCTTTGGGGGAAGGTTATTGTAATGCTGTCGGTATCAGCAATGAGATTTGTAATGGAAACGGAAGGGCCTTAATTTCTGAGTTTGACTATAATAATAATCGCCGAGGCTGTCTCTGCAATGACGGCACCATTCAGGAAGGCGACCCCCTGAACGGCAACCTCTGCGCCTCCACACAAGAATGTTCTGGCCATGGCACCTTAAATTGGGCGGGTGCTAACTATTGGTCCGGTTATTCAGATGCATGTTTATGTGATAAAGGTTACTATGGGGCAGATTGTTCTCAAAGCAAATCAGCCTGCTATAACCATGGGCAATATAGTGTAGTGGGATGCGTCTGTGATTCAGGATACCAAGGATCGGAATGTTATTCTAGGGGGGATCTCTGTAATGGTAACGGGCAATATATAGCCTTTGGTTTTGATTATAATAATGGTTCTTGCCTTTGTAACGATGGCACCATCCAAACCGGTGATAGCGCTTGTGCTTCTTCAACCGAATTTTCTGGCCACGGCACCTGGTGTGGTAGTGGTTGTAGCTGTTTTGATGGTTGGATGGGGGACGATTGTAATACCGAGACATCTTCGGCTTGTAACAATCATGGGACATTAAATTGGCCTGGTGCAAATTATCTTTCCGGTTCCTACGCGAATGCATGTTTATGTGCTAAAAATTATACGCATAAGCATTGTGGGTCAACAGGGGGGACTACATGCAACGGTCATGGTTTTTGGACTGATTTCTGCGGCTGCTTATGTGATTCGGGTTATTGTGGCGATTCCTGTCAAAATGTCAATGCTTCCGTTTGTTATGGAAAAGGTCAGTATATAAGCTCTTGGGTTTTTACAGGTTGTCTTTGTGATGATAATACTTTCCAAACTGGTGCCAATGCCTGTATTGGTCCTTGTAACGGCCACGGCACCTTAAATTGGCCTGGTCGGAATTATTTTGTGTATACAGATCTCTGTCTATGTGATGAAGGGTATCAAGGTAATTGGTCGGTGGATGCACAGTGTGCCAGTACTTGCTCTGTCGATTGGACGTGTTGCCATCATCATGGTCGACGTGTTGTTTGTGGTTGTTTATGTGATGCAGGTTATTGTGGTTCTTACTGTAAGACCAGAAATTCTGCTGCTTGTGATGGGCGTGGCCAATTTTACTATGCCGAGGATGGTACAGGAATAGGTTGTTTCTGTGATGATGGTACCTTTGAAACTGGTGATGATGCTTGTAAAATTCATGATTGTTCCGGCCATGGTAGTTGGTGTGGCGGCTTTTGCAGTTGTGATAGCAATTGGTATGGTAAAGATTGTAGCTATGACGATAGAAGAGAGTCTTGTTCTGATCATGGGTCTTGGTGTGGTAGTTCTTGTATTTGCGATGAAGGTTGGGCAGGTGAATTGTGTAATAAGAGCTCTGCTTGTTCCGGCCACGGCACTTTAAGTTGGCCAGGTCGGAATTATTTCTCCGGCCATTCGGATGTTTGTTTGTGTGATCAAGGATATGGTGCTCTAAATTGTTCTATTTATGTCAGCGGATATCAAACCAAGGGGAATTATATTGGAGTATCGGATAACAGCATGTATGGTGCTTATGTCTGTTTCGCTGGCTATTGTGGTTCTTACTGTAATAAAGCGGGTAATCCCTGCAACGGAAAAGGTCGCGCCATGGTTGGCTATAGCAACTACACTTCCTTGACTTCTTTTGGCTGTCTCTGCGATGACGGTACCATCCAAACCGGTGAAAATGCCTGCGCTAGCACTTCAACCGAATGTTCCGGTCACGGGACAAAAACAAACGGGACTTGTGTTTGTAATTCAGGCTACACTGGCACCAACTGTGAGACAGAATGTTCAGGAAATGGGACTCGAAATAAAGACGGCTCCTGCGCCTGTAATGATGGCTACTGTGGCACCAATTGCGAAAATGTAAGGAGTGATTCCGACTGCGGGTTTAAGATTGGGAATGACTGTTATTCGTGTTCTTACCTTGGTGAAGCTGGTGGTTTCAATTGGGAGTCCTCCAAGACTGAATGTGATAAGTGCTCAAATCGAGAAATTTATACGGATTTTTATGGTAATAAAACCTGTGCTTTATCTGCCACAAGCTGTTATGCCTCTTATCAAGAAGGTGGTTTTAGAGGGAGATGTGGTGCTGCCTGTTTATCTTGTTCTGTGACGGAGTCGGTTGAAACCTTTGCTGCTGACTGTCGCAAGTGTTCCAATCGGGAAATGATTACCAGTGGATATTATAAGTATTGTGTCCTTACCTCAGCCGCCTGTCATAGCCGTTATCCTGAAGGTGGTTTTAGGCGTAATGATGGCTGGTGCTTTTCGTGCTCTCACGAGTATGGAGTTTCCACCACTGAGTGCAATAAGTGTTCCAATCGGGAAATGTTAGATGACAGCTGTGTCCTCACCACAGCCGCCTGTAACGCCCTTTATCCAGAAGGTGGGGTTAGGGATGATTGGGGCGCCTGCTATTCGTGCTCTTACGAGTATAGTATTTACAATATCAGCAAGGACGAATGTGATAAGTGTGGTAACTTACGCTACCATGATGGCACTTATTGTTGGAAAAAATAATCCTTTCATCTTTTTCTCTTGCTGCTGATATGGCAAAACAATCCTTCAAAATCGATTCGTTTTGCCTTCTTTTTTGGTCTTTTCCAAAAAATACCCCCTTTCTAAAAATATTTTTGGCTCTGAATTTATTCATTTTGTGTCCCAAAAAACACTTTTTTGAAAAAATATTCGAAAGTTTTTATTTTTATATAAGTTATTGAAAAATATATATAAAACAACAAAAAAAAGTCCGATTTTGACCCCAAAATCAAAAAAAAAGAAAAAAAGTTTAAAAAAGTGCTTGACAATTCTTTTTGGTTATGATAGAATTGCTCCCGCTTTCGCAAAACGGAAGCAGTTCTTAAACAGAGTGAATATGGATGAAGAAACGGATGCACGGACGGCTGTTGATCCAATATATTTAAGATTAATGGGCTGTTGTGCATCAGGAACTATAAAAACGAAAAGTGTATACAAGTTATGTACTGGTTAGGTTTTTGTAGGGTTTCTGTTAATACTTTATTTAATAGTAATTATTTGATGCACAGGACAGCTACTCAAAAGTTTTTAAACATGAGAGTTTGATCCTGGCTCAGAACGAACGCTGGCGGCAGGCCTAAAACATGCAAGTTGAACGGCTGTAGCAATACAGCAGTAGCGCAAGGGTGAGTAATGTATGGGAACGTATCTTTTGGTGGGGAATATTCTTTGGAAACGAAGAGCAATACCGCATAAGCCCTACGGGGGAAAGATTTATCGCCGATTGAGCGGCCCATATTGGATTAGCTAGTTGGTTAGGTAACGGCTGACCAAGGCTGTGATCCATAGCTGGTCTGAGAGGACGATCAGCCAC
>JAGCFA010000076.1 GCA_017650375.1 Alphaproteobacteria bacterium
GACAGAAGAATTTAAAAAGAAATGTGCAACTCAACCAAATTCTTTTGTTTCGAATGACGGTTGCCATTTATGTTCAGATTCTGCCACTGTTTTATATTCCATCCAAGAAGAATGTTTAAAATGTTCCAATCGTCATTGGACAGAAGGAAAGTGTGAACTGAAGTAATCCTTTTATATAAGAAGGAGATTTGACATTACGGGCTTTTTGAGGTATAATAGAGGCCATGCAAAAACCTGAATTATTGGCGCCTGCGGGCGATTTAGAAGCCGGATATGCTGCCCTTTATTATGGGGCAGATGCGGTCTATTTGGGGTTGAAAGCTTTTTCTGCGCGGGCCAGCGCCACCAACTTTTCTCCGGCCGAATTAAACGAATTTACCGCCTATGCGCACCATTTAAAACGTAAAGTTTATGTGACGATTAATACCTTGGTGCAAGAAAAGGAACTGGGGGATTTATTGGCAACTTTGGACGTGTGTTCTGCTTGTCAGGTGGATGGGATTATTTTACAGGATTTAGGCGTGGCTCGCATTATTAAAGAAAGTTATCCAGAACTCAGCCTGCATGCCAGTACGCAAATGGCGGTGCATAATAAAGAGGGGGCTTTGGCATTACAACGGGCGGGCTTTTCACGTGTGGTCTTGGCGCGCGAATTGACTTTATCCGAAATTAAAGAAATTGCCGAAATCCCAGGGCTAGAAACAGAGGCCTTTATTCATGGCGCGCTTTGTTATTGTTATAGTGGGCTATGCCTGTTTTCATCCATGGAAGCAGGACGTAGTGCCAATCGTGGCAAATGCGCTTATCCGTGTCGCGCACTTTTCAAACGGGGCGATACATCTGCACACTTTTTTTCCATGAAAGATATGGCATTGCAAGAAGAAGTTTTAAAACTGCCCGTTACTTCGCTTAAAATTGAAGGGCGCAAGAAAAAAGCCCTGTATGTGGCGGCGGTTACGGATTATTATCGCCGGATTTTAGATAAAGGAAAAGCCGACCCCAAACGTGCTGAAAACATTCGCCAGATTTTTTCTAGGTCCTGGACAAAATTCCGCCTGCATGGTAAAAATACCGAGGTGGTGGACAACGACTTTGTGGGGCACAGAGGCTTAGAAATTGGCAAAGTAGAAAAGGTCTATCATAACACTTTGGTCTTTACGCCAAATCATGCGGTCGCACGTTTTGATGGAATTCAAATTGATGTGCCGGGATCTGAAAAACCTTTCGGATTTTCTGTGCAAGAAATGTGTGTCAAAGGCAAAAATGTGTTTGAGGCAAAGGCTGGGGAATCTGTGGAAATTAAACTGCCCCCAAAATCGCCCTTTATTGAGGCAGGACAAGTGGTGTATTTGGCTTCCTCATCAGAGGTCAAAGGAACTTATAAATTCACTAAAGCCAAACCTGGGGAATACAAAACCCGTACAAAAATCCTGGTGGAAGTTGAATTAAGTGCCAAAGAAATTGTGGCAAAATCAGGGGATGTTGAAGTACGTTTAGCAGGTGATTTTAGCCCAGCGCAAAACCCTGAAAAAATGAATGAAGCTGTCCGCGGGGCTTTCTTAAAATTCAAAGATACTAACTTTTTGCCCGAAATTAAGATTCAAAATAATCCACCTGTTTTTGTACCCATGTCCAGCTTAAATCAATTGCGCCGAGATTTATATGAAAAAATTGAAATCACCGCAAAACATGGTACTTTACCAAAAACTGAAATACGCCCCTTGCCAACCGAGTCTAAATGGATTTTAAAAACAGATGATATCTCTAAAATTAAAGGCGTCGATTTATTAGATTTTGAAGAACTGATTGTTGTTTTATCAGATGATTTTGATCTGAAAACATTGGCGAATTTACCAAAAGAAAAAGTACGTTTAGCTTTGCCCTCATGGTGTTTGAATCCATTTCATTTAAAAGAAAAAGTGAAAGAAGCTTTTGGGACAGGCTATACTAAATTTGAAATTGGAAATGTATGGGGATTGGAAGCTGCACCAAAAGATGCTGATATCACGACAGATTCAAGTTTTTATATGATGAACAGTGAAGCAATTCAACTGGCAAAAGAATGGGGCATTCAGCGGATTACTCTGCCCATAGAAGATATTTTGGAAAATTTGCAGACGGTGTCGGAAAAGGCGGCTTTGCCCTGTGTTCTAACCGTGTATCAAGATGTTCCCTTGTTCCAAAGTGTGAACTGTCTAACGCGTCATTGTGCAGTGTGTCAGAAAAAAGAGTGCCGTATGCGCCTGACGAAAAACGGGCAAATTTATCATGTGTGGACAAAGGATTGTCAAACAACAGTTTTTAATGATAAGCCCTTTTATATTGGGGATGAACGTGAAAAAGTGGCCGCCGATTTTTACCGCATTGATTTTGTGAATCGCCCCTATACCCCAGAGGAAGTAAAACAGATTATTACCGAAGTAAAGGCTGGAGAGAATATCTCAAGTCTTGCTGGCAATTTGAAAAAAGAAATTTAAAACTGGCCGATGGCGCGATATAAGTTAGCTTTGGCAATTAAGACATTATAAAATGATGTTGCGACTCCTTGACGGGCAGAGGCCAACTCAGCTTGTGTCGTTAATAAGTTCAAAATGCTTTCTTTTCCGGCCTGATAGGATTTAAAGGACACGCGTTCACTTTCTTTGGCGCTTTCCAAAACATCTTTATTTACCTTATACGCAGAAACAGCTGTTTGATAATCTTGATAGGCATTAAAGACTTCTTTTTTGACGGAATCTTGTGTTTCAACGGTGGTGTGTTGGGCTTCGGCATACTGATAACGCGCTTTGGCCACATCGTAAGTCGTTCTGAAACCATTAAAAAGAGGAACAGATAAAGAAAGTCCTGCAGACCCCGTAGCACGATAGGATTTATCCCCACTCCAATAATTATTATAACCCGCTGAAGCATTGGCGGACAAACTTGGATAATGACTGGCTTTGGCAATATCAATGCTGTATTTTGCTGCTTTTTCTTTGCTTTCAGCATTTTTCAATTCAGGGCGTAATTTTAGGGCTTCTTCCATCATTTCTTGGACGCTCATTTGGGTTGAAATAGCCGTAATATCTTTATCTTTTGGGGGAAGTGTTAGTTTAAATTCTGTATCCGTTGGTAAATTTAAAAGAGTGGCCAAGGTGGCACCGGATTTTTTTAAGGCATTTTTAGCTTCAATCACTGCTAATTCCGACTTTTTATAGGTGGTTTGAGCCAATAACTTATCACTTAAAGCAGCCATTCCTAATTTATAACGTTTAGATGTTTCTTCAAATGATTTTTTATAGGATTTCATCGTTTCCTGTGTGCTTTTTAATACTTCTTCATTTGATAAATAGTCAAAATAAGCTTGGTTAATAGCTAACACGGTGTTTTTTAATGAAGCATTATAGGAAAAAGAAGCAGAATTCAAATAGGCTTGCATTTGATCGGTGGTTGCTCCGCGCGCTCCAAAATCGTAAATTAACCACTTAAGGCCAATGTTTCCTGAATAAGGGGATGTTGTTTCCTTTTTATTTCCTTCTATTTTAGCAGAGGATTTACTGGCACTGGCAGTTGCATCAACAGTGGGTAGATAATCTGACTTCGTAGCGCCCAATGCAGCTTCACTTGCTTTGACGGACATATAATCTCGATTAAGTGCCGGATTATGACAAATGCCGATCTGAATTAAAGTTGGCAAGTCCAATTCTTTTGTTGTATCTGCATTAATGCAACCCTCCGGCGTATTTTGTGTATAAACAAAAAATGGATCTAAAGACAATGCCATTGGGCTGGTTGATATCATTGAAACAAAAAGTAAAATTTTCTTCATATTTCCCCTTTTTTCTTTTAGAATAAAGTAAAAACTTTTATTTTGCAAGTAAAATTTTTTAGACCCCATTCTTTCGGCGAATTGATTTAAGATGATTTTAATCTTATGTAAGTTTCAGGTATCAACAAAAGGAGATGAAATGAAAAAACAAACAAAATGTACACCAGAACAAAAACATCAACAAGTTCAATTAAAGGCTTATGAGCTCTGGCAAAAGGCTGGTTCACCAATGGGCCGTGACCAAGAATTTTGGTATACAGCTGTCGCTATTTTGGATAATCCCTCTAAAAAGAAAATAAAAGCAACAGCCTAGAACAGAATCAAGCTATAAAAAAATCCTGCAAATTTTGCAGGATTTTTTATTGTTTTGTTTTCTTGTTAAAAAGGAATTTCATCATCAAAAGTTTCTGGTTTCCCTGTTGCAGCGGTTGAATCCCAACCAGCATCAGGTGCTGTTTCTGCTGTTTCAGAAACGGCTCCATTCCCATCAACGCGACCATCTAAGGCGATCAATTCACCTCGGAATGAGCCCAAAACAATCTCAGTTGTAAATTTATCAACACCATTCGAATCGGTAAATTTACGCGTTTGTAAAGATCCTTCAACATAGACTTTAGATCCTTTTTTCAAAGCGCGTTCCGCGAAATCTGCCAAACTGGTATTAAAAATGACAACGCGGTGCCATTCTGTTTTTTCTTGGCGTTCTCCGTTTTTATCACGCCAGCTGTCAGAAGTTGCCACAGACAAATGGACAATCTTTGTGCCTGATGTCGTGTGCCGAATTTCTGGGTCACGTCCCAAATTTCCCACTAAAACAACTTTATTAATACTTCCTGCCATTTAAATATCCTTTCTGTTAAATTATAACCGTTTCAATGTTAACTGATTTTTTTAAAAAAATCAAGAAAAATTACTTTTCCCCTTCCTTTTTTCTGGACAAAAATTTAAAAGCGTGTTATATTGGTGAAAAAGGAGACTCACATGCGTTGTTTGGCTTTTATTTTTATGCTTCTTTGGGGGGGGCAAGTAGGTGCTTCCTCTCCCTCAGATTTACGTGGTTTTGGTGAAAAAGCACCAGCTCAGTTGTATCTATTTACATCTCTAACCTGTCCTTATTGTGCTCACTTTCATCGAGATGTTTTTCCATCAATTTTAGAAAAGTATGTTGATACAGGGAAAGTTCAGTTAATCATTGTGGATGTTATACGAGGAAAGCGGGATTTGTTGACCACATTGGCCATTCGGTGTTTAGAAGGGAAAAAAGCAGATCGTTTGGAACACTTCTTGTATGATAATCAAGAAATGTGGGGAAGAAAAGATATTTCTGAATTGAAAAAGATGATTTTGGAACATGCTAAACAGGAAAACATCAAAGAAAATGATATCAAAAAATGTATGAGTGATTCAGAATTACAAAAAACGATCATCAGTCAACAAGAGAATTTAGCTGCCCTGTATAAAATTAGCGGTTTCCCCAGTTTGATTATGCGAAAAGGTTTGGAAGTTCACAGGTGGGAAGGTGGAAATAAAAAAGAAATTATGACTGGTTTAAAGGAAGCTTTACAAGAATGAATCAGGATTTATCAAATCAAATTCAACAGATTAAAAAGAATAGGGAAGGGGACCAAAAATCTCCCAATATGTATGGATATAATATAGCTGTTGTAATGTTAACAGATTTACTGGGATGCATTTTGGTTGGATTGGCTATAGGGCTTTTTTTTCAAAAGTTTTTTCATACCTCGGCGTTGTTGACGGCAGGGATGACCTTTTTAGGCGGAATTGCAGGTTTGTATACGGTTATTCGTTTTGCAATTCAAGAAGACAAGGGAACTAAGAAAAAATGAATCCGTTAGAACAATTTGTGGTAAAAGAAATTATTCCTTTGGAAGTCAATGGGTTGAAGTTGTCTTTAACCAATTCTGCTTTGTTTATGTTATTATCGGCTTTTTTGGGGATTGGCTTTTTGTTTTTTTGCCTTAGAAAAAAGGAAGTGATACCAAGCTATATGCAAAGTATGGCAGAAAGTCTTTATTGTTTTATTCAGCGAATTGGAAAGGAAGCTTTAGGAGAAAAATCAAAACCTTATCTCCCCTTTTTATTGAGTGTTTTTATCTTTGTATTTATGGGGAATATATTGGGTTTGGTCCCGATGGGATTCAGCTTTACTGGTCAATTAATTCCTGTTGGGGCATTTGCCTTATTAGGTCTAATTGTTTCTTCTTTAATCGGGATTTACCATAAAGGCTTTTCATGGTTTCAAACTTTTATGCCGGCAGGTATCCCACGTCTTCTGGCTCCTATCGTCATCCCGATAGAGATGATTTCTTTTATTGCAAAACCTTTTAGTTTAACTGTTCGTTTAGTGATGAACATGGTTGTTGGGCATATTTTATTGGATATTATGGCTTATTTTACAACTGTTTCTGGCTTAGCCGGGGCTTTCCCTTTAATATTTGTCTTATTAATGATGATTTTTGAATTAGGGATTGCTTTTTTACAAGCTTACATTTATACTATTTTGACCAGCATTTATTTAGGGGAGGCCGTCAGGGCTGATCATTAGGAAAGGGGGATAAAATGGATGCAGAATCAATGAAATACTTAGCCGATGGTATGCGTTATTTGTCGGTGGGATTGATAGCTTTAGTAATGTTGGGGGTTGCCAAGGGTGTTTCTCAGATATGGGTAACAATTATTTCGGCAGTCAGTCGTAATCCTGAAGTCAAAAATGATGTAAGTTTGTTTGCTTGGGGTGGGGCGGCAATTACAGAAGCAATTGCTTTATATGCATTGGGTTTGGCAATTGTTTTGTTGTATTTATAAAGGTGAAAAATGCCCCAGTTTGAGACGACATATTTTCTTAGCCAGATTTTTTGGCTTCTGATTAGTTTTGGAAGTTTGTATTTTGGGGTATGTTGGTTTATTTTTCCTTTGTATGATAAAATTTTTCAAGCCAGAGATTTGCTTATTAAAAAGCCTTTGGAAGAAGCAGAGGTGTTATTAAAGGAAACAGAGGCCTTACAATTAGAAATAGAACAGAAAAAACAAGATTTTGCTTCTCGTAATGAGCAATGTTTGAATCAAGTTTATCAAGAAACGAGAGATTATTTTGATGCAGCAATGTTAAAGACGGAAAAAATCTTAAATAAGACCCTTCAAAAAAATACTCATAAACTGGAATTGGCTGAAAAACGCTTATTGAAACAAAAAGAAAATTTTGTTTCAGATGTGTTGAAGGAGGCAGAATGATTCTTTTTTCGTATTCTGAATTTTGGCTCAGTCTTTCTTTTTTAATTGTTGTAGGGATGGTTGTTTTGCCTCCCGTTCGCCAACATATTCGTTCTTACTTAAATCAAGGACGTCAAAAAATTGAAAATGATATTCATGAATCTGACCGTGTTTATCGTGAAGCTTTGGCTGGTTATAAGATGGCTCAAAAAGAATTGAGATCAAAGTTGGTTGATAAAGATTTATCGGATAAAATAAAACAAATCCATCAAGCTTTTGATGACAAGAATAAGATGCAAACAACCCTTAAAAAACAAAATATTCAGATACAGCAAAATCTTATTTTGATGCAAATGAAAACTCATTTGCGTGCAGATTTATTAGAGGGAATTCAAGAAGGAATATCAAAATCTTGTCCTTCCAAAAAAAATACTTCAAAGGAGATTCAGCACTTCTTAAAAGTACTGCACGAAAATAAGGAACAGTTAAGATTTTCACTAAAACGCTAATTTTATATAAAAAAACTTGATTTTATCGATAAAATATAGTATACTCTGCCTATTCTTTTAAGGATGGGTGGCCGAGTGGTTGAAGGCGCACGCCTGGAAAGTGTGTTTAGGGGAAACCCTAACGGAGGTTCGAATCCTCTCCCATCCGCCACTATAAAACGCTCCTAAGAGGGGGGCGTTTTTTTAAAAATTATCTGGCAAATGTATTTTATATCAAGACATTGTCTTATTTATTTAAACAAAAATAAAATAATTTGACAAAAATCAAAAATCGTAGTATAATAAACCTGCTTTTAAATTTAAAAGAGGAAAATAAAATGGCTGTTTCAGAAATTTTAATGACCAAGAAAGAATGTTTTACCATTTTTGAAGATGGGCATATTCTGATGGAAAAGGGGAAATATACTCCTACAAAAGCCCCCCTGCATGATGTTCATCCGATGCCAAAAAAGCCCGAACAGAGAGTGTTTGATGCAGTTCAAGACAATATTGGTGAAGAAGAATTTTATAGGGAAAATGAAGTTGTCAGAAATTGGCAGTTAGAATGCAGAAATATTGAAGAGATGAATGCACTTGCTCGTCAAGGACAGGAAAGGGAATTTAAACGCCATTTGATAGATGTTCGACGGTCTTATTATCGTCAAGAAAAACAATCCAAGAAAGAGGCACTCAAAAAAGAAAAAGAATTCCGTACCAGACAGAAAATGGGTGCGCGCGCTTATTTGGAAAAATTACTTCAACGATAAACGCTGTTTTGTCCATTAATAAAGGCCGCCCTTTGGGGCGCTTTTTTTAAGGGGATATTTTTTCATTTTTATTTTTCTTGCCTTTTTAAAGGGATAGGAGTATGATCCTTAACAATGCGAAAGGAAATAAAATGAATTTTAAAAAATTATTTATGCATCCCTTATTTGCCGGTCTTTTGGTCTTTGTTGGTATGTTCCTTTATTTTAGTATTTGTTATGCTATACGATTTAAATATGGCCCTTATGACTTAGATGCTTCAGGGTCAACAGAAGCTCTGACCTATCTGTTTTATGGAATGTCATTTTCTGTGATGGTGTTTGTTTGCGGAGATTATTTACATACGCCTCGTCAAAGTACATATTGGGGGATTGTTTTTTTATGGGTTATTACATTGCTACGCGAAATGGGGGCACAACATTGGTTGGCGATTAATGATTCAACCGCTATTAAAATCAATTATTTTAAAAATGCGGCTGTTCCTTTTTATGGTAAGGTTATCTCAGCCGTTGTGATTTTATCTGTTCTATCTGTAATAGCCTTTTTGTTTTATAAAAATTTTAAGAAGATGATTCGGGGATTTTTTAAATTTGATCCGCTTTATTGGACAATTGCAACATTTGGGATTTGGGGGGCTATAACTCAAGTAGCCGATCGTTTCAACAGCAATTATGCAAAATATACAGGAATGCGTCTTTCAGAACCGGCATTATTTTTTGTGACAGTTATTGAAGAAGGAGGAGAATCATTATTACCCCTTCTGTTCATTGTTGCATTATGGCAGTTCCATATTCAGTTAAGACGGTCTAAAAATTACTTGTAAAGATGTTTATCAAAACGTCTGTGAATCCATAGCCACTGTTCTGGGTTTTCTCGGATCCATTGTTCATACATTTGATTAACAGTTGTCATAATTTGTTTTTCAGCTTCTGCTCGTGCTAGACCGATTGGTATGGGGATGGGCGGATAAACTGTCAACAGGTAATGTCCGTCTGTTTGTTGAATCGCTTTCACCATAATAATAGGTACATTCATTTTTAACGCTAAAGTTGCCATGGCAGTTGCTGTTTGAGCTGGCATACCAAACAAAGAAAGGGTCATTCCTTCTCGAAATTTTTGATCACATAAAATGGAAATGAATTTTCCCTGTTTTAACGTTTCAATCATCAATCGAGCTCCTGTGCGCCCTTTTGGGATTTTAACGCCTTTTCGTCTGGAAAATAGTAATTTATCCAAGAACCAGTTATTGGCTGGCCGATATACAGGATTCATGACAAACCCTGGAGCAATTTGCTTGGCCACAGATAATTCCCAATTTCCAATATGAGCAGAACAAACAAACCCGCCTTTGCCAGCTGCATAAGCTTCTCTCAGATATTTAACATCCTTAAAACTAGCCTCTTTCAGAACTTGTCGATTATGTGGTAAATCAGCAATTAAACGTCCAAAATGTTTCCACATATCTCGTAAGATTTTTTTACGTTCTTTCTCTGTTTTTTCCGGAAATGCTATCCGTAAATTAAGTAAGCCAATACGATTGCGCCTTCTAGCGACTAAACCAACAAAAGCACCCAAACATGCTCCAGTTTTTTCAGCTGCTCGTAATGGAAGGATCATGAAAATTAATAGAATTAATCCCACCGTTATTCCTTCAATGGGATCGGTTATAAAACGTTTAAAAAAATTCCTTTTTAAACCTGGGATATGTCCTTTCATAAATTCTCCTTTAATAAATTCCAAACTTCCTCAGGGCTATCAAATTTAAAACTTCCTTTGATCTCAATTAATCCTGTGCGTATTTCTGGAGGAATTTTGACCCAATCTTTGCTAGTTGTTGTTAAAACTGATTTTTTTGCTTTTTTCCTTAAATCTTCGATATCAAAGCGTGTATAAAAATAGTGATCTGGGAATTTTTGAGTTCCAGTTAGTTGAATTCCTTTTGAAGCAAGCATGTCAAAAAACTTTTGAGGATTTCCCAATCCGGCAAAAGCGAAAACGGACTTTCCCTGTAATTGTTTTAAGTCGTTCTCATCGGGGTCAAATTGTCCTTTTAAAACAGGCAAATCAATTTTATGAGCTTTTAAATATTTTTGAACCCCCCATGTATCCTTTCCAACCAGAATCACTGCATCGGCTCTTTTTAACCCTTTTAAAATAGGTTCGCGCAAAGGTCCGGCAGGTAGAACACGTTCGTTTCCAAATCCTTTTTTGCCATCTACAGCAACAAAAGAAAAGGTTTTGACTAAAGAAGGGTTTTGAAAACCGTCATCCATGATCAAAAGAGTGGCCCCTTTTTTTTCTGCAATTTGAGCTCCTCTGGCTCTGGCACTGTCCACAATGGTTGGTGTTGTCTGTGCTAATAACAGGGCTTCATCACCCACATCTAAAGCAGAATGTGTTTTTAAATCAACGATGACACTTTGCTCTGTGGCATGATAACCGTGATTTAAGAACCAGGGAGATAAATTATTTTGGCGTAATAATTCGGCTAATGCTAAACAAATGGGTGTTTTTCCCGTTCCTCCGACTGAAATATTTCCTACGCAAATGACGGGCATTTTTGCTTGATAAGGATGATGATGTGCCAATCGATGCGCAACTGTCCATGCATATAAGGCACCAAAAGGAGATAAAATTTTGCCTATTTTACTTTCTTTTTTATCCCAAAACTTTGGAGCTTGCATGGATAAATCCTTTTTTGATGAGTAGTTTATAAAGTCTGTCTAGAACAGCCATTTCTGAAATTGCCATACGATGAGCTCTCTGACCTAATTTTTGGGCTTCATCTGGATGCATTAAAAAATAGCGAATTTGTTCTTGTAAAGCTGGGGCGTTAGGAATTTCACGCAGAGCTTTTTGCTTTTTCCCTTCGCTCATAAAAGCTCTGAAATTAAAAGCGTGCGGTCCGACGAAAACAGCTTTTCCCCAGTACATTGGTTCTAACATATTTTGTCCACCAAATTTAATTAAACTTCCTCCCACAAACACCAGGGGTGCCAGTTGATAAATCAGTCCCATTTCACCAATTGTATCAGCTAAATAGACCTGTGTTTCAGCTGTAATAGGTTGCTTTTTAGATCGACGAGCAACCGTCAATCCTTTCTTTTTAAACATTATTTCCAAATTTTCCGCACGATCTGGATGACGGGGGACACAAATGGTTAAAAGTGTTGGAAAATCATTTTTTAAATGAAGATGAATATTTGCCATCATTTCTTCTTCATTATTATGTGTTGAAGCGCCACACCAACAAGGACGTTTCCCTATTTGTGCTTTCAATTGTTCTAATTCTTCTTTAGAATAAGGAGACGCTGGTGCCGCACATTTTATGTTTCCAACGCATGCTGTTTCAGGACTTCCTAGCTTTTTCAATCTGCTCTCATTTTCAGGGGATTGTCCCAGCGTTAAAGCAAAGCAAGATAAAAGTGGGCGGATGACAAAGGGAAGCTTTTTCCAGCGTTTAAAGGATCTGTCTGAAATGCGTCCGTTTAACAAAATTAAAGGGACAGAGGCTTTTTTAAATGAATAAAGGGCGTTTGGCCAAAATTCCGATTCAAACCAAAAAACAGCTTCGGGTTTAAAATGGCGAATAAGACGGGACGTAGATCCCGGAAAATCAATAGGACAATAATGATGAAAAGCCCGAGAAGGTAGGCGTTTTGCCATTAAGTTGGCAGAAGTTACTGTTCCGGAAGTTACCATAATATGTAAATTTTCATCTTCAACCAACAATTTTTGGATTAAGGGCAGCATGGACAAACACTCGCCAACACTGGCTCCATGCATCCAAATTAAATGTCCGGCAGGTCTAACACATCCGGGACAGCCTAAACGTTCCTTAAAGCGTTTATGATCTTCCTTTCCCTTTAGCCATCGAATAAAAAACAACAGAGCTAAAAAAGGGCTCAAAACAATCCAAAAAAAACGGTATAAAAATAAAGATATCATTTTTGACTACTTTCTGCTATACTCCTGCATAGGATATTAACTTTTTTTCAAAAAAAAGGCAAGAGATGATTGGTATAAAAATAAAAAATTCTTGTTGGGAAAAAGCGTTGCTTTCTTTATTGAAGGAACGCGCAGAAGTTTGGCAATCCGGCAAAGACTATCAAGAGGTAATATCGGATAAGGTCGGTAAAACAAAATCAAGTCATATTTTAGTTTTGCATCACAAACAGGAAAAATTTTCTTTGCCGTTGCCTTTTAAAATGGTGGATTTGGAAGGACTGTTAGCTCAATTACCCAATCCTTATGAAAATGATTTTTTTAAATGGGATTTTGTTCGGCATCAATTAAAAAACAAAAAAACAAACGCTCTTATTTATCTAACAGAAAAAGAAGCTAAAATTATTAATTTTTTGAGCTCTTGTCCTCAAAAAGAAGCCACAAAGGAAGAATTATTGCGCCATGTTTGGCATTACACAACTGAAACAGAAACGCATACCGTTGAAAGCACCATCTATGCTTTACGCCAAAAACTGGGGCAAGAGGCAGACAAGCTCATTCTTTCAGTTAAAACAGGCTATCGGTTGGTTTAATAAGTTACATCAACATCCACGACAGATGGCCCAGTGGGCTGTTGTGTTTGTTGTGCTTGTTGCGGTTGTTGTGTCTGTTGAGGCTGTTGTGTTTGTTGTTTTTGCCCCATCTCAAACCGAGGCGTTGTTTTTGTCGGAATAAGAGAATTCAATAACAAATTATTTATTTGATTAGATAAAGCGGTATTTCTTAAAACCGGATTTTGGTCAATATACCATAAGATATTGTGTCCTAAAGTATCCGATTTGGATATATCTGCGCCTGCATTTAATAAACGTACGATCATTTCAGCATTGGGGGCATAATAGGCCGCGAATAAAATCAAAGGAACTTCAGAAGGTGCACCGGAGATCTGAAAATCCTTCAAACTGACGATGGTATTTGCCCGTGATTTATCTTGGTTCAAAATGGCCTGCAAAACGTCAGGATTGCCCCGCAAGACAGCCAATTGCATCAAAGAACCGCCACAATGCACAGCTTGATCAAAGACAACGCCTTGTTGAATATACAACTGAATCTCTTTCACACTGTTCGCATTTCGAATTAAATTTTGCAACGGTGTATAGGCACAATTTTCGTTGGCCATCACAGGCAATGTCATCATTAAAGCAGCTAAAGAAATAAGTGTTTTTTTCATTTGGAAACCTCCCCCTTTTTGGTTTTCTGATATGGATTATGAAATAAAAAAATCTTTTTGTCAATATGTAAATTTTGTTTTATATCAAAAAGTGAAACTGTGGATTTAATTTTTTGTACATCCAATACATCCCATTGCTTCAGCTCCAGCGTGTTTTTATCAATAACTAATGTCAGTTCGCCCAGTTCTTTTGCATCTTTTTTGTGGGCGGTAATAAAGTATTCATCCAGCACTTCTTTGACATCTGTTACCACAAAGCCTTCATCATCAAAGACCAGTTTATCACGTAAAATCCACTCTACTGGCGTTTGATCCAATTTAAAATAATTGACTTCCTCTAAATCTTTATCGTGATAAATAAAGGTGCCACGGGTTGCGACGAATTCCAAGGGTGAGCCCTGTTCGTAGACCAGACGCATTTGCCCTGGGCGGGAAATGTAAATGGTCCCAGTATGAAGCTCATCTTTCATTTTGGAATTGAACTGAGCAAACTGTGCTTTCAGTGTACGCATTTTGTTATAGGCCTTTTCCACCTTATTTAAAATTTCCCGTGTGGCAGGCGTATCAATTTTTTTATCCACCACCGCCCCCGCCGGCACCGCAAAAGTTAAAAGTAATAATAAAAGTAATTTTTTCATCTGGTTTCCTTTTTTAGAACACAATTTCCATCTATGTATTCACGGTTTGGACATTTTAAGCATTCTTTTTTCGATGTCCATATGGGATATTTGTTGTTACACAAAATACAATTAGAATTATCGGATCTGAAAGCATCAAGTGGACATTCCTTTATAATACTATACGATATTTGACGAAATTCTTTGATTATTCTGTTTTGACAAATATCAAAATCCTTATCGTGTCCGCTAAAAATCTCGATGGCCCCTAAGTAATCGCATCCTTCGCATTTTCCCGTTTCCTTTTTGCTGATGATAGACCGACAATCTTTTTCAAAAGAGATTTCCATAAAAGGCTTTTCTTTTGGACATTTGGAAGAATATATATAAGAAAATCCAGGAAAAATAGTATCACATCCCATTGGTTGAGTGGTATAATCTGTCTTAATTTCTCCCGTTTTCAAATCGATAGCTTCCAGTGGTCGAAAATCAGCATATCCCACGTTAGATATTCCGAATAACGAAATAGTTAAAAGTATTTTCTTCATCATTTATTCTCCCCCTGCTACTAAAATTTCGCGTTTGCCGGCGGCGTTCGGGGCAGAAATCACACCTTCTTTTTCCATCTGTTCAATCAAGGTCGCCGCCTTATTATACCCAATGGACAGGCGCCGTTGAATATAACTGGTGGTCGGCTTTTTATCGCGCAGAACAATTGCCACCGCTTGGTCATATAGGGAATCGCCCGAAGCACCCATACCACCGCCCACAGCCCCCATACTATCCGTATCGGCTGTTACAGCTTCCACATAATGGGGTTCGCCTTGATCCGCCCAATGCTTGACCACTGCACCCACATCTTCGTCTGATACAAATGGCCCGTGTACACGAGTTGGTTTGTTTCCTGCTGGCATATAAAGCATATCGCCTTTACCCAGCAATTGTTCAGCCCCTTGTTCATCCAAAATGGTACGCGAGTCAATTTTATTGCGCACTTGGAACGAAATACGTGATGGGAAGTTAGATTTAATTGTCCCTGTCACCACATCTACGGATGGGCGCTGAGTTGCCAAAATGAGGTGAATTCCCACTGCACGTGCCATCTGCGCTAAGCGTTGAATCAGTGGATCAGCTTCTTTGCCACATTGTCCCATCAAATCCGCCATTTCATCAATGATAAAGACAATATAAGGAAGGGGTGTCAAATCAAAAGCTTGTTCTTCCATAATGGGTTGACCAGTCGCAGGATCAAAGCCCGTTTGAACACGACGTTTCAAAGTTAACCCCTTTTCTTTGGCCTCTTTTAATTTTTCATTGAAGCCTTCAATATTACGCACACCCAGCTGGCTCATATTCCGATAACGGTCTTCCATTTCATGAACAGCCCATTTCAGCGCCATCAAGGATTTTGCAGGCTCTGTAATAACCGGAATCAGCAAGTGTGGAATGCCATTGTAAACCGACAATTCCACCATCTTTGGATCCACCATGATCAAACGACATTGTTCAGGCGTAAAGCGATAAAGAAGTGATAAAATCATTGTATTGATACCGACGGATTTACCAGACCCTGTCGTTCCCGCGACCAATAGGTGAGGCATTTTTGCTAAATCTGCATAAACGGGTTTTCCTCCGATATTCTTACCCAAAATAATGGGAAGAGCACCTTTATGTTCTTTAAAGTCTTCATCTTCCACAAGCTCACGAATATAGACCATTTCGCGTTTCGGATTTGGCATTTCAATTCCGATCACATTACTACCGGGGACCAGAGCCATGCGCACCGATACTGCTCGCATTTCACGTGCCACATCATCTGCCAAAGCGATAACACGAGAAGTCTTCACACCGCTGGCCGGTTCAAATTCATACAAAGTAACCACGGGACCTGGTTTAGCCCCAACCACTTGACCCTGTACACCAAATTCAGCCAAAACACTTTCCAGTGAGCGCGAGAGTTGATTCATCTGATCTTTTGAAAGCTGTGTACCACCAACAGCCTTTGGTGCAGCCAAGAGTTCTGTGGAAGGTAGTTCCATCCCTTCTTTTTCGGTCACAGTCTTAATGGGAGCAGCCTTAACTGCTTTGACTTTAACCTTTGGTGCGGCCTTTTTAATTTTTTGAATTTGATTATGTACATGTAAAGCTGCAAAGGGTTTTTTGATTTTTTCAGGCATATGCACTGGCATTTTTTTCATTCCCCACCACAGACCTTTTCCTGTCAGAGCTGTTATTTTTAAGGCCGGTAAACGGAATGCAAAAATAAATAAAGTAGAACAGAATGCCCATAATAAAACCAGCCACCAACCATGAGGGACAGGAATCCAATTCGCCAAATAATATCCGATAAAACCACCAGAACCAGCCTTAAACCAACCAATATATTCAGCTTTTACAGGGATAGTTGTTGCGATCCATACTGCTATCAGAAATGCAATCAACAGGGTAATTGCGCGCGTTTTAACCCATCTTAAATGGAACCATAAAAAAACGGCAAAAGTTAATAAAGCCAACGGGACTAAAAAGGCCACTTGTCCCATCAACTGAAGCAAAATATCAGCACTCCAAGCACCAATTGGTCCAAGCCAATTATGAGCTGTTTCTCCAGACACTGTATTCCAAGCTGGGTCAGTAGGGGTATAGCTGATAAGTCCCAATCCCAAAATAAGGGCTGCTATCATCAACAGAACAGCTTTTACGCGTGGGTAAGAAAATAGTTTTTTTATCATAGTTCTTGCTCCTCGTTTATTTCATCAATCACTTGTTTTAAAATAGGAATTGTAATTTTTCGCCCTTCAGACAATGATTTCTGATCGGCTTTTTCTATAACACTTTGGACAAGGGGAAAAGAACGTGTGAGATGGGTTGACAGATAATTTAAAACATTTTCTTCCACCAAGATATGCCTGTCTTCAAAAGCTTTTTTCGCGACCATCTGAATCATCTGTTCGTCGGGCATAGCAATTTCTATTTTAGGAATTAACGCCATTCGTGATTGCAGATCTGGTAATGAAAAACGAGGCATTGTTCTGGCTGTTAGTAATAAATGTCCTCCTAATTCTTTGGTAAAATTAAAAAGGTGCAAAAGAGCTTCTTCACTGGCCAACTTATCCACATTTTCAACGGCTATTTTTTTTTGAAAAGGGGGCCGATAATCGCTTGTTAGTGTTCGTCCATCAACCACATTTTCTGTGAATAAATGTACCAAATGTGTTTTTCCAGACCCTGCTGGACCATAAATAAACACTGCAGGAAAAGGCCAATCAGGATATTTATCAATCCATGCGACAGCTTCACTGTTACAAGGAGCAACCCAAAATGCTTCTCGACCATAAGCTGTTCTATAAGGTAAATTTAACGACAATTGTTGAATCATTTATCCCCTTTATAAAAATGAGATGTTTGATAAAGTCTGTTTAACCATCTGAGTGTAACGCCGATAACAGCAGCTACAGGAACAGCAATCAGAACGCCTAAAAAACCTGCTAAACACCCACCAGCCAGAACCGCAAATAAAATCCAAAGGGGATGAAGTCCTACGCGTTTCCCAACCAAACGTGGTGTTAAAATATAGCCTTCCAAAATATTACCTATCAAAAAGATAAGCCCTAAAGCTCCCCACTGTCCCAAAGAAGCACCTCCAGCTAAGGCTAATAATGCAGAAATGACTAACCCTGTAAAGAAGCCAACATAAGGAATAAAGGATAAAACCCCTGTTAAAATACCGACAATAGCCCCTAAATTAATGCCGGTTAAACCTAATGCAACACCATAATAAATCGCCAAACACAGGCAAACGGAGGCTTGTCCGCGCAAAAAACCTGAAAGAGTTTTATTTAAGTCGGTTAAGAATTCTTTGACGTTTTCCCGAAAACGTTCAGGAATCATTTCTTTTGATTTTTTATTCATTTTTGGTAAATCCTTTAAAACATAAAGTAAAACAATAGGAGTGATGAATAGAAATGCCAATAAATTAAAGATGGCCACTCCGCCGGAAATAGCATAATTCAAACCAGCTCCTAATCCGTTTAAAACACTGACAGCCGTTTGTGTTGTGAAATCAGATAGTTGATAGAGTTGTTGGTGGGACATGTGTAGTTTGCCTAATATTAATAATTTACGCAGGTATTCCCAAATTTTTGCCCCCATTAAAGGGACCCGAGCAATAAAATCACTGATTTGAGCTTGTGCTAAAGGAATTAATAAAAGAAGAATGGCAATAAAGGTTATTACGGTTAATGTAACAACCAATCCGGCTGATATAGGACGTCCGATTTTTGTTTCCAATTTGTTGACCAATGGGTTTAATAAATAAGCTAAAATAAAGGCTAAAACAAAAGGAAATAAAATGCTTTTAATTTCTATTAAAAACACAAGACATAACAGGATAATAATTCCGCTGATTAAGGAATATTTATGGATTGTTTTCATCTGTTTCCTTTCGTTTAAGTGTTCCTAGAGTATCCGTATCAAGTATCCACAAAAAACCGGATTCATCTAATTGCTTTTTTAATTTTTCTGTTTCACCTGAATAAGTGAATTTTAATAACAGTTGATTAGGCATAGCCCCTTGTAATGTTGGATTTTCTATAAAGGTTAATTTTTTCAATTCTTTTTCCAACACAGCCCATTCAGACATTTTTTTGACATTAAAACGGGCATAATAGGAAGTTTTAATGGCATCTGTAAACAGATATTCTTCCTGCCATTTTTTTGTCATTTTTGCGTTTAATTTTTGCCACCCATCCCATAAAGAGGAGATGGTTTGCCCAGACACGGATTGATTTTCAAAAATATTTTCACTGCCCAGATAGGAAAGAGGGCGCATTTCCCAATGTTCATCTGGCGTATATGTTACATCAACGATTAAAATTCGATTGGCTCCCGCAGCGATGGCTAATTTTTCTATACTGGAAAAATCCTGTTTTTGGAATGCATCATTTACGGCAATTAATTCATCTACATCTCCGTTGGGCAAAATGATTTGGAAAAAATCAGACAGCTGATTTTTTGTCTTTAATATCTGATAGAAAGGATTTTCATCTTCTAGGCTCCATTCCGTATTTTCTTGGTGCCAAACAGGGATCAGCCAATAAATTGGAGGTTCTTTTTTTAAATAGGTTTGATGATTCTTTTTTAAAAATTCTTGTACAGGGGATTCTTTAAAACGCACATTCATTTTTCCCCAATAAGAAGTAGCAGTCTTTTTTTCCTCCAAAATAGAAATATCGCGTACCATTTCTAAAATTTCTTCATCTGTTGGGCGTTCGACAAAAGCATCATTCTGTGAACCGATTAAGCCCACAATAACCTGTGTAAAAGCTTCCAGTTCTCCTTGTCGGATAGCTGTTTCTTTTGCTTCTACGGGTGTTGTTCCTTCCCCGGACATAATGACATTTTCTGCAGTATACAGGTCAGCTTTGGCCGTTAAAGATACGCCTAAAATAAATAAAAAAAC
>JAGCFA010000077.1 GCA_017650375.1 Alphaproteobacteria bacterium
AATCAAGCGCTTTTTGGAAGATAAAAATAAAACGTCTTCCGCCCGAACAGAGCCTTTTTCTAATGCCAGCGGACAAGACATATCTTTTTCATGGGCAAATGCTTTGAATTCTGCACCACCAAAAGAGCAAACCAGGCCATTTTCATGAAGGCTGGAAGAAAAACGAGGAGAATCCACAAAATTTCTCTCACAATCAAAAAAACAGGGGGGAGAAATTTGATATTTCATTTTTGATTTTTCAGTCTGCCAAGCCCCCAATAAAAAAGCGAAATCCGTAGTAAATTGGGTGTGGTATTTTCTTAGTTCTTCTATCGTCAACAAACGCGTTTGAATCATGGACAACTCCTTTAAATTTTAAAGGTGGTAATATATCCTTTTTCTTATTTTTTGTCAAGAGATTATAAGCTTCTGCGCGATTTCAAAGCCATTTGAAGCGTTCCATCATCCAAGTAATCCAATTCGCCACCTACAGGAACGCCTCGTGCCAAAGTTGTCAACCGAACAGGATATTTTTCTAAACGCTGGGCAACGTAGTGTGCTGTTGTTTGACCATCTACCGTAGCCGGAAGTGCCAAAATAATTTCTTCTACTTCACCAGACTGGACACGTTCAACCAGCTGGGATAAGCGTAATTCTTCTGGACCTATTCCATTAATGGCAGACAAAACGCCCCCTAACACATGGTAAATACCGTGAAAAACACCGGCACGTTCTAACGCCCATAAATCAGCCATATCTTGAACAACGCATAGTTGTTTTTTGTCCCGACGAGGATCTGAACAAACAGAACATGGCACGTTTGTATCACGATTACCACAAATGGGACATTCTTGGACTTTATCTAAGACCTCTTGTAAGGTTTGAATCAAAGGTTCAATACGAACCTTAGGTTGATTCAAAAGAGATAAAACAGCACGTCTGGCTGACCTGGGTCCCATGGTCGGCAAAGTGGAAAAAATCCCAATCAGACGTTCTATTTCCTTAGCTGGCATATCTTAGAAAGGCAATTTAAAGTTGGGCGGCAATCCCAAAGAGGCCTGCATTTTTTGCATTTCTGTATTCATATAGGTTTCAGCCTTTTCACGAGAATCATTGATAGCCACAACCAACAAATCTTCCAAAGTATCTGCATCGTCCAGAACAGATTTATCCACATGCACACGCAGGGCGTTACCTTTACCTGTTAAAGTAACGGTTACTGCACCATTGGCGGCTTGCCCTTCAAATTCTTGTTCAGCCATTTTGGTTTGTAAAATAGTCATTTGAGATTGTACTTTATGGGCTTTTGCCATCAATTCACCAATATTTTTCATCTTTTTTCCTTTCGTTTTAGTTGGTGGTACTACCCTAGCTTTTTTTGAAACAAAAGGCAAGGATTATTTTTCCAATAAACACTCTTTAGCTGAAAGGGCAGCCAAACAACCGGAAGCTGCTGCTAAAATGGCTTGACGTGTCCCAGATTGTTGCACGTCCCCTGCTGCAAAAACACCTGATATAGAAGTGGCTCCTGTTTCCTTGTTGGTTCTAATTCGTCCTGCCTTATCCAATTTCAATTGCCCTTTAACTAATGCTGAATCAGGATTAGAACCTATTGCCACAAAGGCTCCATCCACAAAAAGTTCTGATTCTTTTCCTGAGTGTTTTATTTTAATCATTTTTAATTTTTTATCCCCGACAAACTCTTTGACTTCGGCATTGTAAATCACTTGAACCGCCTGATTTTGTTGCAGGCGTTGAATCAGCATTTCATCACCAAATAAGTGATCTTCACGACAAATGACGATAACTTCTTTAGCTATTTTCATGAGAAGAAGCGCTTCATAAACGGTCGAAGCACCCCCACCAATAACTGCCACTTTTTTACCACGATAAAAAAAACCATCGCAAGTAGCACAAACAGAAATTCCTTTTCCTTTAAATTCTTCTTCCCCTTTTACGCCTAGCCAACGTGGCTTTGCCCCCGTTGCCAAAATTAAAGTTTTTGTTTTAAGAGTATGACTTTCCGTTTTGATCTGAAAAGGTTTTATCGATAAATCCACTGACAAAGCTTTTTCTTGCACAATTTCAGCCCCAGCTTCTTCTGCCTGATGTCGAATTATCTCTATTAAATCAACACCAGAAATAGTCGAAAAGCCTGGGAAATTTTCAATTTTTTCGGTTAAAAGGAGTTGTCCTCCTAGTTCTGCCCCAGCCAAAACAAGCGTGTTTAAACCAGCGCGCGCAGCATAAAGCCCCGCAGTAAGACCTGCGGGACCTGCACCAATAATTATCACATCATTCATCTAAAATACCTCCCCTTAAGAGGTAGGATTAGATGAAGCGAATTGCCAGTACCTCGTATGTTTTTTCACCTTTTGGTGTTTGCACTTCGACAAAATCACCTTTGGATTTACCGATTAAAGCTTTAGCCAATGGGGAAATGTAGGAAATGAGGCCTTTTTCCAAGTTGGCTTCATATTGCCCCACAATTTGATACGTTTGTTTTTGGTCTGTATCCGTGTCAGAAACATCCACTGTTGCACCAAACAAAACAGCATCGCCCGATAAAGTTTTTGGATCAATGACTTGTGCCCGTGATAAAGCGGCTTCCAAATCTTGGATACGCCCTTCAATAAAGCTTTGTTTTTCACGCGCAGTTTGATATTCGGCATTTTCAGATAAATCCCCATGTCCACGCGCTTCTTCAATAGCAGCCACAACAGCGGGTCTATCTTCAAATTTTAATTTCTTTAATTCTTCGTTCAGTTGCTCATAGCCAACCGAAGTCATTGGTACTTTATCGGTCATCTCAACTCTCCTTTAACAGTTAAACAAAAATACCCCTGCTCTTTTGCGGCGGTATTGAGGATATATATAACACACTTTTTATTGAAAAGCAAGTTTTATTTTTGAAATAAATCAGCTTGAGTATAACAAGGGGAAGATGTCTTTTTTGCTTTTAGAGGTGTCACATCTACTTTTCCATCAGCAAAAGTCAGTGTTAAATGTGAATGATCTTGTGTTTGTACAGCAGAAGAAAGAATCTGTTTTCCGGCACTTACCAGCGCAAATCCCCGCTTTAATACATTCTGATAAGAATAGGAATTTAACAAGCGCCCTAATGCCGAAACTTTTTCCAAATTTTGACGCATCAAATATCCAAAAGTCCTATCCATTCGCGCAGAAACATCATCTAAACGTTGGATAAATAAGGGGATAATATCCGTTAAATTAGGTAAAGCCCTTACCAACGATTGAATTTTTAATTGCTTTTCCTGAATAAAACGAACCAAACCGGAACGCAAACGTCCACCCGAATCCTGCGTTTTACGAAGTAAATCCGAACGCAAAGGAACCGCTTTTTCAGCTGCACCTGTTGGCGTTGGCGCTCGTAAATCTGATACATAATCAATTAAAGTCGTATCTGTTTCGTGTCCGACAGCTGAAATCACAGGGATTTTAGAGTCATAAACCGCACGTACCACACATTCTTCATTAAATCCCCATAGATCTTCCAATGATCCACCACCGCGCGCTACAATCAACACATCTGGACGAGGAAAGTTAGGGGGTAGGTCATTGAAGCCTTTAATAGCTGCGGCTACTTGTTCGGCACATTCTGTCCCTTGCACTGCTACGGGCCATACCAACACATGACGCGGAAAACGATCAGTTAAACGATGAATAATATCACGAATGACCGCACCTGTCGGGCTGGTAATCACACCGATTGTGGTGGGCAAAAAAGGAATCGGTTGTTTATGCGATTCGTCAAACAGGCCTTCTTTGGCCAACTTTTCACGTCGTTCATTCAAAAGTTTCAAAAGTGCCCCTATCCCAGCGGGTTCGGCCGTTTCTACAATCATTTGATAATTGGAACGCCCAGGGTAAGTGGAAAGTTTCCCCGTACAAACAACCTCTAATCCTTCTTGGATGGCTTGATTGGTGGCTGGTGCACGACCGCGCCAACAAATAGCAGACAAAACAGCATCTTTATCTTTCAATGAAAAATAGATATGGCCAGAAGTCGCACGTTTGACATCAGAAATTTCTCCACGAACTTTGACATGCGCAAACACCTGTTCCACACAGGTTTTTAAGGAAAGAGAGATTTCAGATACTGATAAAATAGGTGTTTCAATCATAAGGGTATTTTAGGATATTTCCTAAAAAAAGGCAAGAAAAAACCCCACTTAAAAACAGTGGGGATTTTCTAAAGTCAAACATTATTCGGCTTTTTCAGCCGCAGGTAAAGCGTTTTCCAAAGAGGCGCCAGTTTCGGCAGGTTCTTCGGTTTTCTTTTCCTTATGCTTTTTTTCCTTTGGCGGAAGTTTAATTTCTTCGCCGGTTTCTTGATTCACGCGTTTCATGGAAAGGCGAATTTTTCCCTTTTCCATACCCATCATGATGACCTTGACTTTGTCGCCTTCTTTGACAACATCTGTCACTTTTTCAACACGGTGGTCGGCCATTTCTGACACATGCACTAAACCATCACGGTTAGGCATAAAGTTCACAAAAGCACCGAAGTCCATAATCTTGACAACTGTACCATCATAGATATGACCTGTTTCAGGTTCTGCCACAATGGATTTAATCCAATCCACAGCGGCCTTACCGGCTTCACCATCCACTGCAGCCACAGAAACAACACCATCATCAGTGATATCTACTTTGGCTCCTGTCTTTTCGGTGATTTCACGAATGACTTTTCCACCTGTACCAATCACATCACGAATCTTTTCTTTGTCAATTTGGAAAGATTGGATACGCGGGGCGTTCGGGCTGATTTCTGCACGGGGTTCAGCAATGGATTCTGCCATCTTACCCAAAATGTGCATACGGCCTTCATGCGCTTGTTTTAAAGCAATCTTCATGATTTCAGGCGTAATGGAAGTGATCTTAATATCCATTTGTAAAGCAGTCACACCATCTTTGGTCCCAGCCACTTTAAAGTCCATATCGCCCAAGTGGTCTTCATCACCCAAAATATCGGTAAGAACTGCAAATTTTTCGCCTTCTTTGATCAATCCCATAGCAATACCGGCCACTGGTTTTTTCATTGGGACGCCTGCGTCCATTAATGCCAATGTGGAACCGCAAACAGTTGCCATAGAAGAAGAACCGTTAGATTCCATAATATCTGATACCACGCGAATGGTATATGGGAAATCATCATGTTTTGGGAGCATTGGATGGATAGCACGCCAAGCGAGTTTTCCATGTCCAATTTCACGACGACCGGGGGATCCCATACGTCCCACTTCACCCACAGAGTATGGGGGGAAGTTGTAATGCAACATGAAGGACTCTGAAGATTCTCCATCCAAAGAATCAATGATTTGTTCATCGTCCCCTGTGCCCAAAGTGGCAACCACCATGGCTTGAGTTTCCCCACGGGTGAACAAAGCAGATCCATGTGCACGTGGCAAGAGGCCCACTTCTGTTTCAATGGGGCGAACTGTCTTGGTATCGCGTCCATCAATACGTGGGTTACCCGCTAAAATAGAATCACGCACCGTACGGGCTTCCAATTCATGGAACACTTTTTCATAGATAGCCAATTCTGCTTCATGACCTTCATTAGCAAAGAGAGCTGCCGCCTTTTCTTTGATTTCAGCAATTTTATCTTGGCGTTCCAGTTTGTTATGGATCTTATAGGCCGCTTCAATTTCAGCTCCTAATTTATCCTTGATCTCAGCGCGAACAGTTGCATATTCGGCAGGTTCTGCCTTCACTTCCCAAGGATCTTTGGCACATTCTTCTGCTAAGGAAATGATCAAATCAATCACTGGTTTTAAAGATTCATGACCAAATTCCACAGCACCCAACATCACTTCTTCAGAAAGTTCTTAAGCTTCAGATTCCACCATCAACACGCCTTCACGTGTACCAGCGACCACCAAATCCAATTGGCTTTTCTTAACTTGATGCACTTCTGGGTTCAACACATATTCGCCATCAATGTAGCCGATTCTGGCGCCAGCAATCGGGCCCAAGAAAGGCAAGCCTGAAATGGTAAGCGCTGCACTGGCTGCAATCATGGCCACAATATCAGCTTGTGTTTTCTTATCATATGAAATTAAAGTACAAACAACTTGAGTTTCATTGTTAAAGCCTTTGACAAACAAAGGACGAATAGGTCTGTCAATCAAACGAGAAGTTAAAATTTCGTGTTCAGAAGGTTTTCCTTCACGTTTAAAAAATCCACCCGGAATTTGACCAGCAGAATATGTTTTTTCTTGGTAATTCACAGTAAGTGGAATAAAATCTTCAAATGTTTCAGGTGTTTTTTTGCTGGCACATACCGCACAATGAACAACTGTGTCACCATAACGCACAATTACGGATCCGTCTGCTTGACGGCCGATTTTTCCTGTTTCAATAGAGAGTGTTCTGCCCCCCCAGGACATTTCTTTTTTATAGGTTGTAAATAAACTCATTTTTTTCCTTTCATCATACATATTAAAAAGAAGGGCATCCCTTGACGCCCTTCTTGAGAGCGAAACTATTTACGCAGTTTCAAGCGTTTGACCAAAGCGTCATAACGTGTTTGATCTGTTTTTTTCAAATACGCCAATAACCGACGACGGTTTGCCACACGCGCCATTAAACCACGGGCAGAGTGGAAATCCTTTTTATTCTTTTTCAAGTGTTCTGAAAGAGCCTTGATTTCTTCGGTTAATAAGGCCACTTGGACTTCTGGTGAACCAGTATCGCCTTTTGACGTGGCGTATTCAGCAATAATAGCTTGCTTAGCTTCTTTTGACATCGACATCTTTTTTTCCTTTCATTTTAAGTTGATGGTTGCCTTTTTCCAACATTTCCAGCGCAAACCGAGATATCGTTCAGCAAGGTTGAAAATATCTTCATCAAAAGACAACAGACGTATTATAGCAGATTTTTAAGAAAAAGGCAAGACATTTCTGCAACAGCAAAGAGTGTCTTATTTGGCGTAATCCCTTAAATCCCCCCACAATTTTTTATCCTGAATAATCATGTTGGGAGGCAAGAAAGGATTTAAATGGGTATATAAAGGATTGTTTAAACCTTCTTGTGGATAGGCATATTTGGAATTTAAAATAAGAGGCGTCCCCCCGCTTTTTACATAATCGATTAAATATCTGTTCAAATGTGATTCATCGTGCCAAGCAGCAACAATGCCTTTTTGTTCATCAATTTCAGTATTTTTTTTCAAGGTTTCAACCAAGTGTAAATAATCCGATGTTATTCCTCCATTAAAACCACCCATTACATAGTGATTCCCTTCTGTCGGCAAAATACAGGCAGTCGAATGGGGATTTGTATCGTAAGGCCATCTTTTTCGAGGTTGGCCAGACCAATAAAAATGATCTACCAACATCAGCTTTTGCTTTGAATCAGGTAAAATTTCCGAACCTATTTCACGAATAGGAAGCATATTAGCATTTAAGAAAAAGGTAAAATCATACTTTTTCAGTTGGTCGTGGACACGCCAAAAGTAGTCAAATCGTTTCAATGTAGGTCCCGGCCAAGGTAATTGACTGACATAAGTACAAATCACATTTTTCGGATATTCAAGATCTATATGATCCGTAAACATAAAATATGTTTTTTCAAAACCGGGCAAAAACAAGCATTCCATGCTTCGGTAAAAATTTTCCCAAAAGCAAATATAACGCCCCGTTGCTATATACAATATCGCTATTTTCTTTTTTTCTGTCATAAGGTCTTTTTAGCATAAAATAAAATATTTGTCCAGTTGATATTTACATCTTATTTAAAATAAGTTATAATAAATTAAAAAGGAGCCAAAATGAATCCAAAAGTTTCCGTCGTTGTTCCCGTTTATAACACCTCTCGTTATCTGAGGCAATCTTTAGAAAGTCTAATTCATCAGACGTTAAGAGAAATTGAAATCATCGTTGTCAATGATGGATCTACAGATGGGTCAGACAAAATTATAAAAGAATATGCCGAAAAATACAAAAATATTGTAACTATTTCCAAAAAAAATGGAGGATTAGCCAGTGCTTATAATGCTGGTCAACGGGTTGCCAAAGGGGAATATGTCGGCTTTTTGGATTCTGATGATTGGGCAGAACCAAATATGTTTGAAGCTCTTTATAATTATGGTCATGCCTTTAATGTCGATGTTGTCCGCTCCGGTGGGGTTATGGCAGAAACAACTGGACGTCCTTCCCGATTGAATATTTTTGTTCCTTCCAACAAATGTCACAAACTAATTCTTAATCCTTTGGATTTACCTGAATTTGTCGACAATCATGTATGTCAATGGGCTTCCATTTATAAACGAGATTTCTTGCTACAAAACAAAATAGAAGCCCCAGAAAAACCAAAAGGATTGGCTCCTGATATTGATTTCGTTTATCAAGTATGGGTTTTAGCTAAAAGCTTTTACACTCTCCCACAGGCTTTTGTCCACTACCGTTTGGATAATCCGAATTCTGACAAACAATCCGGATCTAAAATGTCGTTTTATTTGTTATTAGGGCACTTAGCCAGTCGAAAGTCTCTGTTTAAGTTGGGGGACAAGGTATCTCCAAAGATGTGGGCGCAAAAGACCTATGTGGAATTCAGACATTTAATTTATGAAATTAACACCAGATCCAAAAAGAAACGTTTTTCTTTAATTTGGCAGGTGTCACGTTTATTCAAAGAAAATCTGAAAAAAAAATTGGTGGATAAAAGTGTTTTTTCCGAACAAGATTGGGCAACTTACCGTTTGATTGCAAACCATCCGATTTTGTTTTATTTGAGAAACATTACCAAATTTTATAAAGTTACAGGAACCGTAAAGCAAGAAAAAACAACTTGGCGTTATTTCGGAATCTATAAAAGTGTGGAACGAGAAGACAGTATGGATGTTTATTTATTCGGTACTTTGATATTCAGACATGAAAAGCTGCGCCCCATATTGGCTCAATTAGATGGTAAATTAAATGAGTTAAATCAAAGAATAGCTACTCTTTCAGAACAAGTGAAAAGAGGACCGTTTTAAACATCATTCCATTTTAAAAATTTTTTATCATCTAAGTGACGCACTTCTTTTAGAAAAGGAATGTAGATATCCCGTCCGCCTCTGCGAATAATAAGTAAAATTTGATCTTTTTGAAGAGAATAAAAGGCTGAAGACAGATATCCTGCAACTAAGGTCGGATCTAATTCTGCCAATGTAAAAAGTTCCATAGGTACTTGAGCAGGGATTTCAATAATGCCCGGAAATTCTGTTTTCATTGTTTTTATAGCCCTAGCAGAAGTTGAATAAGAAGGATGAGGCTTGTATAACCATATATATTCCGATGCATGAATACCTGAAAATTCTTCATCCGTTTGAATCTTTTTCAGCAATTGACGTTCCTTTTTGGCCGTTGTATCTCCAAAAAGCCCCATGATAAAAACAAATGTTTTTTTATTCTTCATTAATGAGGCATAATAAGAATAATCAAATCCACTCAATCGATAGATCAGCTGTTTTTGTTTTTTTGTTAAAGTTTGCCTTAATTGAATAAAATCGACATTTTCAATATCTAGATCCTTCAGGAAGGTTCTGGCTTTTTCAAATAAGGGATTATTTTGTGTTTTTTCCCATTCAAAAAAATAATATTTTACAGGATAAAGTTGATGTAAATACAAGGACATTTGATCTTTCCATTTAATCTTTCCTTCTATTCCATCTTGGATTTTTTCTTTTGAGTAATGCTCTTGATTTTTTTCAAGCCATAATTCCCGTTTGAAAATTTCACCGTAACCATCTTCGTACAAATGCAACAAGGTTATTTTTTCTTTTGGAATAGCCTTTAAGAAGGGACGAATCGTCGTATCCATTTTCCACATATTCAAATGCAAGTGCACCTTCATATTGGGGTGTTGCTTGAGTTCTTCCAAAACAATCTGTAAAACTTTTTTGGTAGCTTCATTCCATTGTCCTTCCTTAGGCTGTAGATGCACTTCCTGTGTATTATACTTTTTTAGATCAATTAATTTCCCCCGTTCAGGGAAACGATGCCACGCAATAATCTTGCGTGTTTTGGGGGATAATTTTGAATACTGAATTATCTGAGTTAAAGCTGGGTTTGTTGCATAGCTTTCTAAGAAAACATGTAATTCTTCTGGTACACTGGAAGAGTTCAACTTATTTTTAAAGAAAAACACAGTACATACACATGCGACCACACAAAAAGTTAAAATAATCAAAAGAAGTTTATTTTTCATTCATATTCCTTCTTTCTGATTCAACACAGGCATTTATTTTAATGGGAAAACGTCCAACTGATTCCCAGGAAGGTCTTTAATTCCTACACCAAGTTTTGCTAACGCATCCCGAAGTTCATCGGATTTTGCCCAATCTTTATTGGCTCGGGCCTGTTTTCTTTCTTCAATCAGTTTCAAGGCTTCATCGGATGGGGCAAAGGCTTCTTCTTTCATTTCATCCATTTTTAGCCCTAAAACCGTATCCATTTCGGAAAGGATAGCCCATTTAGTGGCGTTATTAAGAGAGGAATCTTTAACCACTTCCCACATAACCGCCAAGGCTTGTGGTGTTGAAATATCGTTAAAAATAGCTGCATCAAACTTAGCCAACAATTCAGTTTTTTTAGCTTCATCCACTGCGCCTGATAAATCTTTTTTAATTTCAATCACGCGGGTTTTTAAATTATCAAATGCAGATTGGGCAGAATCCAGCGCCTCCCACGTGAATTGCAATAAGGAGCGGTAGTGCGCTGTCAGTGCTAAATAACGATAGGCCAAAGGATTATACCCTTTTTCCTTTAAGGCGGGAATCGTCAAGATATTGCCCAAAGATTTAGACATTTTCATGTCCTTTAATTGCAAAAATTCATTATGCACCCAATAATTGACCCATTTATGACCAAAACACCCTTCAGATTGGGCTTTTTCGTTTTCGTGATGAACAGGAACGTGATCTACACCCCCGCAGTGAATATCAATGTTTTCGCCCAAATACTTGGATGACATCACCGAGCATTCAATATGCCATCCGGGATAGCCCCTGCCCCATGGAGAATCCCATTGTAAAATTTGATTTTCAAATTTAGAAGAAGTAAACCATAAAACAAAGTCGGTTGGGTTGCGCTTATTGGTATCTTCTTCCACACGCGCCCCATGTTGCAGACCCCCAATATCCTTATGTGATAATTCACCATAATGACCAAATTTGACTGTATCAAAATAGACGTTACCAGCAGCCGTATAGGCAAGCCCTTTTTCTTCCAATTTTTTGACAAATTCAATCATATCCTGAACATGTTCTGTGGCGCGACACACTTTTTCGGGACGAATGATATTCAAATCTTTTTCTTCATCAAAAAAGAAGTCTTCATATTTACGGGCCAGTGCCAGAACATCCATTTTTTCTTGTTCGGCAGCCTTTAACATTTTATCTTCACCGGTATCTTCGTCAGAGGTTAAATGTCCAACATCTGTGATATTCATGACGTGGTGGACTTTGTATCCCGCTCGTTCTAAAGTACGATGTAAGAAATCTTCATTCAAATAGGTACGCAGGTTACCAATATGCGCAAAGCTGTAAACGGTAGGACCACAACAATACATACTGACTTGCCCTTCGGTAATCGGTTTGAATTCTTCTAGTTGGCGTGAAAGTGTATTGTAAAGTTTCATAATGGCTCCTTTTGCTAATAAAAAAAGGAATCTTGATGTAGATTCCTTTTCTAATTGGAGCGGGCGAAGGGATTTGAACCCTCGACATCAACCTTGGCAAGGTTGCGCTCTACCCCTGAGCTACACCCGCATTTCGTTTGCGTTCTTATATAATGCCACAAATTAAAACAAAATGCAAGCAAAAAATGCGCAAAAAGTTAAATTTTACGATTTTTGACGAGAAAAAACAGAGAAAAATCGGCCATTTTTTTGCGAAAAAGAGGCAACATAATTGAAAGAAAGGTTGGGATGTTTTGCCAAAGATTGCGCTAATTCTGGCGTTGTTTTAATCTTCCCTAAATGTACCTTTTTCCATTTATTTCGAGAATCAGATAAAATTTCATTCACCTTACTCCAAGATTTATCCGTTGTCTTATTCCCCCCAATATCTAATAAATCTAATTTATTATTTCTTAACACGTCTAAAATCGGCAAAAGCCCTTCATCGGTGAGACCAATATGATTTAAAATAACTGTTTTACAATGGGTGTTATTCTTAAAAGAACGTGCAATAAGGCCCGCCCATTCATCACCATTTACCACACAATCCATTTTTCCTAACTCAAAGGCCGTATCCCTGGGGTCATTGGCTGCGATTCTGTTTAAAACATATTTGATTTCCAAAGGGCTGCTAGCAAAAGTCGGTTCATCATTAGCAAAGATGGCTTTAGATTCTGAAAACATCAATTCATTGAGTTTTCCTTGATATCG
>JAGCFA010000078.1 GCA_017650375.1 Alphaproteobacteria bacterium
ATTAAACAATGCTCTCATTAAAGGTGTCATTCCTCCAGATATTTCATTAATATTAGAATCTGTATTAGTCAATAAAAATTTTACCATATCTAATGTGCCTTGTGCACATGTGATATTGAAAACGGAGTTTCCGTCTTGTGTTTTGGCTTTTATATCTGCACCAGCATTTACGAGCTCTTGAAAAATTGCAGTATCTTTTACCATCATTAGTGGATAATATCCTATTTCTTCATCCGACTGGTTAACATTGGCACCATTTTTTATAAGGGTTTGAATTTCTGCCAAAGATTTATTTTCCCTTAGCGCGTCTGTTAATTCTGTTGCATTGACTTGAAAATGATAAAGAATTGATACTAAAAATGTGCTAATTAAAAGTGTTTTTTTCATTTTATTCTCCCCTTTGTTTTAATCTTTTGCTATCGTACCAGATTATTTCAGAAAACACAATGGGTTATTTTATTTGCGGTTAGGTCTTAGGGTTCTCGCCGGACTTGAACTTAAATAAGTTATTGAATTATAAAGGATTTATTTTTAAGAGTTCGATAATTTACGGATTTTAGCACTTTTTAAAGGGGTGTTTATCGAACCCGCACAAGCGCTTGGAAAATATAAAAAAATCAGCTCCCAAAAAGGGAGCCGCTTGATTTGGTACCTCCAGCCGGACTTGAACCAGCACCTTATTGCTAAGAGCAGATTTTGAGTCTGCCGCGTCTACCAATTCCGCCATGGAGGCATAAGGTAACTGCAATTATACACAAAACAAATGCCTCTGTCAAGAAAAAAATAAACTCCCCTTTATTTTTTTAGGGGAGTTTATTACTTTTTTTTAATTAAGCGGCTTTAGCTTCTTTTGCTGCAGCAATACGTTCACGTAATTTTTTGCTTTCAGCAGACAATTTGGAAACTGGTGTATTTAACAAATATAAATCCAATCCGCCATTCTTTTCAATGGTGCGCAATCCTGCAGAAGTAATTCTGATTTTTACAGGGGCTGCCAAAACTTCGCTATAGATAGCCACTGTTTGTAAATTGGGCATAAAGCGACGACGTGTTTTACGTTTAGAATAGCTGTCATTATTTCCCGCCAAGACGCCTTTACCGGTAATCATACACTTTTTTGTCATAGTCATTTTTCCTTTCTTTTTGAATACAAGTGGCACTATTTTGCCATAAATTTAACAGAAAGTCAAGCGTTTTTTTACTTAAAGGCATAAAAATCTGGCAGAGGCTTTTGTTTTTTTGTTGTATTCATTTTTTTGTGGTACCAAAAAAGCATACTGAGTATCCCTACTGCAGTTCCAATTAAGATGCCTGCAATAATCCACAGCCAAGCGTAAGGAGGGGAATCTGTAGGTAAAGAAGCTGTGGCGGTGGGTTTTGGCATTGTTGGGGGGGCTTGAGTCGTTGGCCCGATGATTGGGGCAACAGAGCCTTGTTCTACCATTAAAGGACGCGCTGGAACTGACGCTTTTTCCTGCTGTTTTGTTGTTGTGTTAAACCAATCCACAGAAACGGCAGGAATTTCTGTCTGACCGACTTTTAAGGGGATCAGCATGAAAGCAACGCTGACACGTCCTTGTAAATGGTTGTTGACGATGCTGGTTGTCCGTTCTTCAGGCTGAGGATAAATACGAAAGTCGGCAGAATTGGTTAAACGAGGAACAGGCATATCATTGGCGTTGACATCCTGAGCTGTCAGAATTAATTTCCCGGATAATGTATCGCCTACACGAACAATCTCAGGAATTTGATAATCAGCATTTAATTCAACCTTGGTAGAAGGGAGCCACCATCCTTTTATTCCTGCCGGTTTTGGTTGGACATCTATGGTGATCGGATTACTGGTGAAGCTGACAGGACGTGTTGAATTAAAAAAGTTCCCAAACAACATTTCGGCATCGGCGATACCGAAAAATTTATTTTTGTTGGTGGGGCGGGCTGCCCGATAGGCAACTTGTCCATTGAACAGAGCTGGAGGTATCTCAATTTTTCCAGTTTGATCCGGAATTAAAGTATAGGTGCGTTCGATTTCATTGACACGTTGTCCATTTTTTAAGACAGAATTAGCTTTATCTTGGCCTATTTGAGAGAGCTTGATGCCATTCGCTTGAGCAGGAATCATTTCACCGTCTACAATCCCTTGCCCATCTGTCAAGGTTAAAGTGTAAAACAATGTCTGACCGACATAGGGTTTGGCATCAGATACAGAAGCAGAAAGTTCTAATGGTGGTAAATTTTGATTCACCTGATTTTGCTTTTTATCAAGAACTTTCAATGTTAAAGGGGTGGTCTTTTCATTTCCGACTTTTAAAGAGGGTAAAGTTAAATCCCCTTGACGCAAAGGGAATAAAACGAAAGCCAATTAATAAGTGGTTGATCATACTCCATTGACGAAACGAGATGATTGTCGCTGTTGTTGTCCTGCTAACATAAAATTTTGTGTCAATTCATTTAAATTTTCCGGAACACTAAACGGTTGATCCGAACTGAGAATAAGTTCGGTGCTTTCCCCTTGCATAATGGGGTTAGGGGATAAACGTGCTTCTAAAGCCCACACATTTGTTGCGACAGAACAAAGTCCGATAAATAATATTTTTTTCATTTTGTTTGTCCTTTGTGATGTTGTAAATAAAGGCGATATCTCAAGACGCGTGACGGATCACGGTTTAAACGATTGATGATTTGTTGTTCTTCCTGATTATAGGGATTTGTTTGTTGTTCATATTCCGCTAAGGCTTGTTCTAATTCTTCTTGAGTTTCCTCTTGAGTTGGTTGAGATTCAGAAGCATTTTTTTGGGATTCATTCTCTTGATTTTTAGATGTGTTTTTATCGGAATTTTGTTGAGGATTTTCTTGTTGATTTTGTTCCTCTTGTTGATCCTGATTTCTATCTGAGTTTTTTTCCTCATTTTGTGATTGATTTTCCTGTTGCTTGTTTTCTTGAGGGGGGATCTGCTTTTCTAAATACTCTTTGTTGAATTGGGCATCTTTGTTTTCGGGATTCCGTTTTAATTCTTCCTGATAAGTATTGATGGCTCCTTGGATATCACCAGAAAAAGCCAAGGCATTTCCTAAATTATAAAGATTTCCTGATCGTTGAAAAAGACTTACAGCCGTTTGATAATCTTTTTCCTGATAGGCCTGAATTGCTTGTTCTTCTAGGGCATATTGTTCTTGATCTGGTCGCAAGAATATACCGGCATTTGCTTGCATTCCAATTCCTAAGACCATTAAAAATAAAACACCTTTTCTGAACATCAACGCAAAAAACGGCAGCGAAATCAAAACCAACCATCCGCCTAAATCAGCCCATACATCTGCTTGGTTTGAAAAGGTATTCTCCGTTGTGGTCGCATCAGCTTTTTTTGTTTGGTTCAAAAGCATTTTGATATCGTTGATATCTACTGTTCTTTTATTTAAATCCAAAACCCCGAAGGGATATTTTCCCTGCCAAACAGTTGGCTTGTCTGTTATGTACAGAATTCGCCCTTTTGCTCCGGCATTATCTAATAATTCAGTGGCGTATTCAAAACCGGCTTTTGGGGTCAGGGCCGGTTCAGGCAAAACCTGTGGTACTAAAGTCGGTACAACACCTTTAACCAAATCGATATCTGGTGTTAAAGGCATTGCTGTATAGCCTTGATTTTGTCCAAAAACAACTAATCCGACCCGTTCTCCCCTCAGTGTTGTTAATAAATCGTACAATTTGGCTTGGCCTTGTAATAATTCTTTTCCTTGCATGCTTAAGTCGAAAACAATGATTGTATTGGGGGCACTTTCGACAGCTGGTGTCGGTAGTTTGTTAAAAGCCGGTCCGGCCAAAGCTAGTGTCCATAACAGCCATAGCAGTCCTATTTGGCTTGTCCAAAGACGTTTTTGCTTAGATGGTTTTGATTTGACCAACAAAGCAGACAATAACTTTTTATCAATGAATTTTGTCCAAGGACTCTGACTATGGGTAAAGTGCAAAAATCCTTTTATCATAAAGGGAACAATCAGCAAAGCAAGAGCCCATGGACGCAGGAAGATCATACGCGCCTCCTAATTGCCAATAAAAAGAAGAACATCCCAACCATCAAAGGAATATAAAATAATTCTTTTTGCGGACGGATGAAATGTTCTTTTTGTTCCACAGGTTCTAATTTATTGATGGTGTCGAAAATTTCGTTCAGATCTTTTGTTGTTTTGGCTCGGAAATACTTACCACCAGTTGCATCTGCAATTTCCTTTAAAGTTTTTTCATCTAAATCCAAGGAAGGATTTACCTGAACCATTCCAAAGAAATCTTGAACAATTTTTGCACTTGAACCAATACCGACGGTGTAAACTTTAACTCCTTGATTTTGTGCTAGTTTTAATCCATCTTCTACGCTAACAGTTCCGGCGTTTGCATAACCATCTGACATTAAAATAACTATACGACTTTCAGCCGGAACGGAGGTGCTGTTCTGTGTGGCTAAGGCTAAGGCTTCCCCGATAGCTGTTTGTTGACCGGCGATACCAATGCCAATTTCACTGTTTAATTCTTGCAAGGTTTTTATATCTGGAGAAAGAGGTGCATAAACATAGGCTTCTGATCCAAAAATTACCAAGCCGATATTATCGCCACTGCGTGATTGAATGAAATCATCTGTCAGATTTTTCAGCATATCCAATCGTGTTACAGGTCGGCCTTTTAAATCAAAATCTTCCTCAGCCATTGACCCAGATACATCCAAGGCTAACATGATATTGCGTGCATTGTCCTGAACAGGAATAGGGGCTCCTAACCACATAGGACGCATGGCTGATAATACAAAGCAAAACCAAGCCAAAATAGCCCATACAGGATTAGATTGAGAAAGTGTTGTTTTAGCCCCCGATATTTGTTCTAAACGTTGGAAAAAAGGGACTTTAATAGCTCCTTTTGATTGATTATCTGAAAAAACCGGTGATAACAACCGTCTTAAAATCCAAGGAAACGGTAAAAATAACGCAATAAAGGGCCATAAAAACGAAAACATACCTTTCAATATAAAAACTTTTTTTAAAAAAAGCAACACTCTTTTTAAAAGTATTTGATAACGCGTATAAAAACTTCTTGACCTTTTTTGCAAAGGGATTTATCTTATGGGTATGAAGAAAATTCTTTTTATTCTGGTGCTGTTTTTTTGGACATCAAAGGTAATGGCGCTTTCCGTTATTCGGGACAGTGAAATTGAAGCTGTTTTAACAGGCTATGTACGTCAAATTTTTGATGCAGTTCATCTCCCCCCTGAAAATGCAGAAGTTGTTTTGGTTAATGATCCTTCAATTAATGCGTTTGTTGCAGGAGGACAGACGATTTTTGTCCATACAGGATTAATTACTTTGGCTAGCAGTCCTGATGATTTGTTTTTTGTATTATCACATGAAACTGGTCATATTGTTGGGGGCCATATTACACGAGGAATGGCAGCAATGGAAAGGGCTCAAACAACAGCCTTGATTTCTACTTTAATGGGGGGATTGTTGGCAGTGGTGTCTGGGCGTCCTGATGCAGGAATTGCAGTAATGTTGGGTAGTCAAACTTCTGCTATGGGCACTTTTGTCGGATACCGTCAAACTGAAGAAAGTTCTGCTGATCGTGTGGCAGTAGATGTGGTAAATAAATTGGGCTATTCTATGCAAGGATTTACTAATGTGATGAAGGAAATTCAAGCTCAAGAACGTCTTAATTCCGATGAAAGTCAAAATTACATGCGTACACACCCGATGACACAAGATAGACGTCAAAATTTGCAACGTTTTATAAAGGATGCAAAACCGGTTCAAGAGGATAAAAATTTTGAACGTATTAAAGCAAAGTTAATAGGTTTTTTATGGGAGCCAAAACAAGTTCGTTTAAAATATGCCGGAGAAACGGCAAATGACCTCTATGCCAGATCGATTGCAGATTATCGAGATCATCAATTGGATGAAGCATTGCTAGCCTTAGCTAAATTGATTCAAAAAGAACCTGAAAATCCTTATCTTTATGAACTTAAAGGTCAATTTGAATTTGAAACAGGTTATTTGGATGCTGCTGTTAAAGATTACGAAAAAGCTGTAGAAAAGGCGCCTGATGCAGCTTTAATGCGTATTTCTTTGGCGCAAAGTTTATTAGAAAGAGGAGAAAAAAATGATGCACAAAAAGCATTGGAACATTTGACCCATGCAGCTCTGAATGAATCTGATTCTCCTTTGGTTTGGCAATTAATGGCTACAGCTTATGATCGTTTGAAACAGCCGGATTTTGCTGACTGTGCTATGGCGGAATTTTACTTGACTTCCAACAAAAAAGATCAAGCGAAGAAGATGGCTCAAAAAGCCTTGAAAAAATTGCCTAAAAAAGCTTCTTGCACAGCACGTATGCGTGATATTCTTGACAGTAAAGGTTAAAAACGTTCTTTCGGATGTAAATGCCTGTAAACTCTAACAATAAGACGTTTTGCCTGTTGAATATTATTCTTTGTTTCAGATGATTCGTCTTTTTTCATTTCGTCCATTTGTTTTAAAAGACTAACTGTTTTTATGCGCTGCTTTTCTGAACGTATATGTAAGTGTTTTA
>JAGCFA010000079.1 GCA_017650375.1 Alphaproteobacteria bacterium
AAACCTTGAATGCCGCTATTTTTTAGCGGTTTTTCTTTTAAAATCAATCACTTATAAGAGTCCGTGTAAGGACGGGTAAAAATAGGCTAAAAATACCACTTACACGGACTAGCAACACCAAAATATCCTTATTTATCAATATCAGGCTTCTGGGATACTACAAAATCATCTCCAAATAATTATCTTGTTTTTTCACAAGAAATTTTATGCGAATTTTTGGTGTGAGAACATATTTTTTTCGCGATAGGTTCCTGTATGTCTTGAATAAATTTTTCTTGTTCTTGGGGAAATAAGTTCGCATAATCTTTAATAACCGTCATATACTCATTCACTTTTTCCGGAGGCATACTTTTCTCTGTTTCGGATATTTGATCTAATCCAGAACAATTTTGGTATAGAAAATATCCAACCGCAGTAAAGAAATCGCAATCCATCAATCTGGAAATCTCTCTGGTTTGTCCCAATTTCCAAGATAGCATACTTGAAGCCGAAGCAAGACCACCACCCCATTCGGAAGTATATTTTTCTCTATCTGGACTATCTAACAGTAAATAAGCCGTTACGACAAAGTTTTCCATAGGTTCCTTTAAGACAGCAGAGCCAAAATTTTTTGGGATTTCTTTTCCTAGTCTTTGAAGCGTTTCTTTGTTTTTTTGAACTCTTTCTTGTTCTTCACTTATTCGCTTAATCTTTCGAATTAAAAATTCTTTTTGTTCTGGAATAAGTTGTCTGGCCTTTTGTTGAAAATCGGAAATTAAAGTCATGGAAAAATCCTTTTTAAAGAAAAATTAATCCCGCTCCTTACATAAGGATTTTCGATATTCACGAACCAGAATTTGTTTTACAATTTGACGTCCAGATGTTACCGGTAACCTATTGATAGCGTCAATGACATCAATGTATTCTTGACGTTGTTCGTCCTGTTCTTTTATCCGCATATTACCCGTTTCAAATCTGGCAAATTTGTCTTTAAGGTCAGCGGGACGACCATTCGCATGGCACCAACGACCTTTCTTCTTTAACACACCAGTATCTGTCCATTCTTCATATTCTCCGGTTTTACGAGAATGGCGCATTTTAAGTTTTCCGTTCGGATAATAATGGGTTTCTGTTCGTGTTTTTTCATTTATCCGTTCATCACGGATTATCTCATTTCTTTCACCAATTAGGATATAACGAATTTCATTCCCTTTTCTATCTGTTTCTTCAAACAATCTTCCTGTGGATAAATATTTTTTTTCAATGCTATCGCCATTGCTCCACTTGATATATTTACGTTTCAATGTACCGTCTTGATAAAAATGTTCACTTGTCGCTTTATCATCTGTTTCTGTTAAAATGACTTCGGGGATACGTTTTTCCCAAAGTTTCCAAAAATGACTCCTTGGAAAATACGTTATTATTTTAAGTTCTTTCATTGAGTTTACCTTTCTTATAGCCATTTATTATACCATATTTTCAATATAAATCAAGTTTCGGGATATAAAGCCAGATGAATTCAGCCGAAATAAGAGTGGGTTTTCTATGTATCTGCTTTGGAAAGAGCCAGATGATCTTTTAAAAACTGTTTTTGTAACAAAGCCACTTTCCTTTGCAGAGAAAGAGTCCATTTTTTGTTGTCTTCTTTTTGATGAAAAACCGATTTCCCAATGTAAACATCTGTAATAAATGGAACCAATAATCCTTCATTTTTTGGAAGGGATTTATCTGTCCCATGAATAAAAATAGGAATAACCGGAACTTTTGGAAAGCCTTGAGTCAAATGCGCAATGCCTGTTTTAAAATCTTGCAAATGGTTATTGGTTCCACGCGTTCCTTCTGGAAACAAAATCAAGATTTTTCCCTCTGACAAAGCTTTTTTAGCCCCTTCAAAAATATCTTGATGCATTTGCAAAAAAGGATTTCTTTTAATAGGAATAATTCCAATTAATTTTTGGAAAACAAACCGTTTGAAGGCAGTATTACAAAAATAATCTGCAGCAGCCATTGGATGAACCCGCATCAGTTTTACGGAAGAATACAAACTCATTAAAACCAATGTATCCAAATGGGAATTATGATTCGCAACCAAAATAGCAGGCCCTGATAGGGGAAGATGCTCACCGCCGTGAACACTTACCCCCATCACAAGCTTGATAAAAGGTTTGACAACAATCGTAAAGAAAAAATACTTTGTCCAATTCATTTGTGTTTTTTTTCAAAAACAGCAATTTCTTGATTCAACCGTCTTACACGTCTGATAACTGTTATTTGCCCTAAAACAAAGAATAAAAGCATACAAATTTCCAAATAACTTAAATAATAGAAATTACCGATTTTTAAGAATGGCGCTTTATAAACGAAGGCAATCCATTGTGCTAAAGCAAATACCATCATCAAAACCAAACGTTGAACTTTGTCCAAAGGTCCGCAAGTTTGCCAATTAAAGCCTAAAGCTTTGCTAAGCATTCCTGAATAGCTGACCAAAAACATTGTACATAATCCCATCAACCCAATCAAAGGATGGCACAGAGGACTTAAAACAATTCCACAAACAACAAAGCAATCCCCATATCTGTCGGGTAAAGCATTAATAATCTTACCGTGAACACGTTTATTATCTCCACGAATAAATGCTAATAACCCATCAAAAGTATTAAAAGTCATACGCAGTAAAGTTAAAACAATTACCCATAAAAACAATTTCGGATTCCATGCCCCACGACAAAAACAATATCCGGTCATAAAAGTAATCACTACAGCCATCCAACTGAAAACATCCGGATGAATAAAGGAAAGCCTTTTCCCAATGGGAATCAACAAATTACGGAAAGGGTACTTGAGTTGATGTAAAGAAAGATCACCTTTTGGGGTTTTGAATTTCTTTATTGTTTTTGAGTTATTTTTATTCATTTTTTTTTGCCTTTCAGTTATAAAAATAAGAAATATAATGGAAAAAAAGAGGTGCCGTAAAAATCAAGCTATCCACACGGTCCAAAATTCCCCCGTGTCCAGGAAGAATCGTTCCTGTATCTTTGATACCTAAATCCCGCTTTAAAGAAGACATGACAATATCCCCTAAAAAGCCACAGCAAGCTAATCCAAATCCTACAAAAAAGCCTTCAAGAGATGAAAGAGGGGTCAAGAAAGGAGCTGCCCACATAGAGATAACCCCCGTTGATAAAACACCCCCAATAAAGCCTTCCCATGTCTTATGCGGACTGACTTTCGGCGTAATAGCATTTTTCCCAAGGGTTTTTCCAAAAACATACTGCATAAAATCGTTAAAAATCGTCAAATATAAAATGTAAAGGACGCATCCTAAAGCGCCTTGTGGCAACGGAGTCTTAAAGGTTTGGATAAAATAGACACAGACATACCCCAGTGCATAAACACAAACCATTAATCCCCAATGAATACAAGCACAAGATTTTAAAAAATCCTTTGTTTCACCCACAATAGCCATACGCGCAGGAATCAATAAGAACAGGTAAAGCGGAATTAACAAGAAAAACATATTCAACCATCCAATGTAAATAAAATAAAATTGAACGGGGATAGAAAGATAGGCCCAAAACAAAGCACGACGGTCAGCATTACGTGTCGGAATCATTGAAAAATATTCCTTCAATGCAAGATAAGAAATAAAAGCCAACAAACAAACTGTCGTCAAAAAATTAAAAGAAAAAGCGATCGTTAAAAAAACAACAATCTTCCAAAATGTTTTTAAACGTACCAAAAAATTATCAACATTTTTTTCCCTTAACTTCATCCCCCATCCCAAAAAGGTCAAAAAAGTTAAAAGAGCATACAAAATCCAAACACTGTGTCGAACATTATCAGTAACAAGTATATTTTCCATGGAAAATTCCCCCTTCCAATAATGGATTGTATGAAAGTATAAAACGAATTGCAAGAAAAAAATACTTCTCCACAAAAAAGCATTGATTTTTATCCGCTCTTCCATTATAAATATATCAAAAAAGGAACAATATGAGCTTATGGATAATTATTTTAACGATAGCTGTTTTTTTACTGGGAATTTCCTTGACCTATATAGGCATCAGGATTCCCCGATTCTTCCCTTCTGAAGTTGTAGCAAATTGGACAAAAACAAAAGAATTTTTAATCAGCGCATGGATTATTATTTTATTAATGGGCTCAGTTTCTTATTGGTTAAATTTAATTAATGCTTTCGTTTGCGCTTTTTATCTGGCCATGATTTGGATGATGACAGATTTTGTTTTTTGGATAGTACATAAAATATTTCATACAACTTTTCAGCATTATTACGCAGGATGGACCGCCATTATTATAGGGGTAATTGCTCTGACGATCGGTTGGATTTTAAATCATTATGTTGTACAGACAAATTATACTTTGAGTACAGATAAAGATATATCCTCTTTGCGAATCGTCATGTTTGCAGATGTGCATTTAGGGGCAACTTTTGATGCTGAAGGATTCCAAAAACATTTAAAAAAAATGGAAAAACAAAAACCTGATTTAATCACTTTAGTCGGTGATTTTGTAGATGATGACACAACAAAAGAGGAGATGATTAAAGCTTGCAAATTTTTAGGACAAATAAAAACAAAATATGGCATTTATTTTGTCTTAGGAAATCATGATAAAGGCTATTATGGAGCGGCTCATCGGGGGTTTAGTTTAAAAGAATTATTAATTGAACTTAAAAAAAACAATATCATTGTTTTACAGGATGAAACTGTTCCTGTGGGCGATTCATTCTACTTAATCGGTCGGAAAGATTTTTCTGAAGTAGTCGAACGAAAAAGAGAACGTCAATCTATGGAGAAATTAACAGCGCATTTAGATAAAAGCAAATATATAATCGTTCTGGACCATCAACCGGCAGACTTTAAAAATCAAGCAAAATCAGAAGTAGATTTAGTATTATGCGGACACACCCACGGAAATCAATTATTCCCTTTTAATCAAGTGGGAAAATGGATCGGTGCAAACGATTTAGTTTCCGGATATGAAAAAAGGAATAAAACCAATTTTATCGTTTCTTCCGGTATTTCAGATTGGGCTATTAGGTTTAAAACGGGAACTAAATCCGAATTTTTAGTGATTGATATTAAAAAAAATCAGTAAATTTTTATTGCAATAAAAAAGCTTTTTTGATATCTTTTTCAAAGGAGAAGATATGAATAGATTCACAAGAGTTTTTTTTCTGATTTTAATCCTAGGAAGCGTCTGTGCTCTTGCAGGAACAAAGTCACAGACGGCCTTTTCCCAAAATCGAGGATGCAAAAACCCAACAATCACGGTTAAATTGAAAAAAGAGACACCAACTTATGAAAACAAGCCTTATTCTGAATTAAAACAGCTGTGTCATCCAGATGAATATTCGGTTGTTTTGGGATGTACAACTTGCGCCTACGCCTGTAAACAAAAAATATTTTTAAATGAAAAAGGATGTAAACAGTTAGATTTAGAATGTTATCCAACAAACTTCCACGTTTATATAGACAAGGTATACCCTAAAAAAAGTTGCGAGTATGAAGCCGTGAAAAAACATGAAAATTTTCATGTAAGTGCAATTCAGAATTTCCCAACTAAATCAATAGAAAACTATCTGATGAACTGCATCAATAAGGAAATTCAAAAAAAAGTTATCAAGGAGGGGGAAAAAATATACTCTAAATGCGCCTCTCAAGCTATTACCTGGATGAATTTGAAACGCGAAGAAAAAAATACAGAAATAGATTCATATAAAAAATACGATCCCTTCTTTTTTTCAAAGTGTAAAAATTGGCAGTTTGATCAAGAATCAATCGAAGGTCATTTAGACCACCTATTAGACTGACTTTCTGAATGAATAATATTTATGTAGTAAAAAAGTAATCGTGGTGGAAAAAATAAGGTAAATGCCTTGAGCGAGCCATGTGTTCCAACCCAATACCGTCATCATAAAAGTCAAAACAGGCGCATTGATGAGGTACAGGAAAATATAAACACTCCATGCCTTTAACCATTCGTGTAACCAGCACCCATGACTTTGAAAAACATAATAGCGCATGGTGATAAATGAGATATTGATGGTCAAAATATATTGGATAACAAGGGCGATATTGGCAATCACAACAGGTGAAAAGGTATCTTGTAAAAGAACACCAAATAAGATATTTAGTAAATTCAAAACTAAATAGGCAAAAACGGTATTAAAGCCACCAACAAGAATAAAACGCAATTTCTGCGGAAATCTAAACCAGATTTTTTCAGCCCATGAATAAAGTCTTATCATCGGATACCTTTCAGGATTTCTTTATCCAGTAAAAGTTCCAATTCTTGTGTACGATAAGGCGATAATATATTTTCATCCCACAGGTAGTCTTTACCAGTGTCTATTTCAGGCATTCCAGGATGAATCATAATTTCAACAGCATCATAACCAGCAGGAATTTTCACATTTTGGAATTGTGCCTTGGAGAGTTTACAGGTGTATAAAATCGTATAAAAATAAGTCTTTTCAGTATGGCGATTGATTAGAGATAAAAAACGGAGTAAAAAGTATTTGATAAGTCCCCCATCAAAAAGGTAGGAACAGCCCCTATTCTGTCGAATCGTATTTAATAGATTTTCATTCATAACACGAATACGGGGAACATTGTATTCAGTTTGCAGTTGCTTGACCGCCTTAAAAATGGCGGGGATCATATGAACATGGCGATGACCGTCCAAGTGTTCCAATTTTAAGCCTGTTTTTAAGTATTTTTCAATTTGAGCTTTGACTTCAAGGTAAGCCTCAGATTGCAATTTTTTGGGGTGCAAAAAAGACAAAATCAAAAGTTTCACAAAACCATTTTTGAATTTGCCATCAGCCCCCACCAATAAAGGAATATCATCGGAATTCGCCGCGGGCGTTTCGTTGGTAAGATTGATGTGAAGTCCCACCGATAAATTCGGCATTTTTTGTGCCATTTTTACCGCCTCATCCGCAAATTGTTGATTCACCATTAGGCTGGTGCTGTTCAAAATGCCTTCGGCATGGGCTTTGAATATCGCTTGATTCACTCCGGGGCTGATGCCAAAATCATCGGCGTTAAAAATGACTTTAGTCATCCTTCTTCTCCAGAAAATCCGCCATATAAAGGGGACGTTTTTTGACTTCCATATGAATCTTACCAATATATTCGCCCAAAATACCCAGGCAAATCAGTTGCACCGCGCCCAGAAAAATCACTGTCACCATAATGGTCGCATACCCTGGGGTTGGTTTATTCAAAAAGAAGTGTTCTGCAAAGACATAAAGTCCTAAAAGAGCTGCGAAAAAGGCGGTAATCAGCCCCAAATAAGTGGCAAGACGCAAGGGTAAAACAGAAAATTGCAACACGCTGTTCACAGCCAGTTGCGAGGACTTAAAAAAGTTATATTTGGATTTACCCGCAAAACGTGGAGGAGATACAAATTCTATCATCGCGACATTGTCGTTCGGCATAATCCAACTGAGCAAGCCTCGGAATAATCTGTCTTGTTCATTAAAGCCTTTTAAAAAGTCCACATACTTTCTGTCCAACAGGCGAAAATCAGGGGCACTTTCCATTACTTTTGTATCAGAAACTTTGTTTAGAATATAGTAAAACGTTTTAGCACAAAGTTTATAAAACCGTGAAGAATCTTTATTGTCCACACGTTTTGTGAGAACTATTTCTTTACCTCCTTGCCACAGTTTCACCATTTCGGGAATAAATTTTGGCGGATGTTGCAAATCAGCATCCATGAAAATAACCGCGTCGCCTTTGGCATAATCCATGCCCGCTGTCATCGCAATTTCATGACCAAAGTTGCGCTTTAATTCAACCACCTTCACGCGTTTGTCTTTTTTCTGAAGTTTCAAGATGTTTTCGCGCGTTTTATCGGTAGAGCCATCATCCACAAACAAAAATTCAAAATCCACATTTTTAAGGGATGAAACAGCATCTATGACTTCTTGATAAAGTTTAGCAACATTGTCTTCTTCGTTATAGGCTGAAATAACAACGCTTACTAATTTATTTTTCATTTTGTCCCCCTTCATAAATTCCCCATACAAGCTGTTTTTTCTTCTTTTTACCCAAGGGGCTTTTGTAAATCATTTCCACTACTTTAGGTTCGCTGATTTTTCCTTCATATCGTGATTGAAAATTTTGATATTCACCCACATTTTCAGCAACCACCAAAGCCCCTTTTTGATGGAAATCACCCGCATCAAACCACGGGTTAGATTCGGTCTTCATCCAAATCATAGGTTTTGCACCACCATAAAGCGCCACCATATCCGAAAACCAGATATTGCCCCCGACATAGTCCAAGGGCTTACCCGTCTTTTCTGACCACTTGGCTTCTAAATCCGCCACAATTTGAGGGCAATTGGAATGAAAGCGTTCGCTGGGCGAAATAAGACATTGCCCTGCATAACCAAGTGCGAAAATAAGGCTCCACCCCAACATGACTTTGCCAAATTTTTGACACTGGGTAGAAGTCCAGCCCTTTGGGAAAAAGTAAAAAGCGATGATCCCCCATGCAAACAAACTGGGGAAGTTCCACATATCTTTTAGGGCATTCCCTGAAACAAGTGAGGATACCATCCAAAAAGCAGTTGGGATAATTCCAACACAGAGTAAGAAGATCTTTTTTTCCTTATTTTGGGGAAAGCGTGTCTTTTCTGTTTTTTTGGCAAACAAGAAGAAAGTCAGGCCTGCGGGCAAAGCAAACAGTACTTGAGCCAGCAAAAATTTAACAGGATAAATAATATGACGAAAAACCGATTTCATTTTACCTGCGCTGCTGCGCGATCCAACATAGTTCAACATTTCAAAGTTATTGTCATAAAGCCACAAAAAATGAGGAACGAGCAATAAAATCCCCACAAAGCCCGCCAGATAGGCCTTTGGGTTTTTGAACAAACGCCATGCTCTTTTATTAAACACAACAAAAGCAAATAACGCTAACCCCAACACAGAACCCACATATTTATTGAGGATATTAAGCGCCATAAAGATCCCAAATAACAACCAGTTTTTAAGTTTATCTTTTTGATAAGCCTGCCAGAAAAAGTAAGCTGTCCATGGCCACAGAGCAATTGAAATCACATTGACATTAAATTCAACTGCAGAAAAGGTATAAAAAATGATACCTAATTGAAAGACCGTTGCCATCAAGGCTGAAAGTGGCGGTAAAAAGCATTTAGCCAGTTTATAAATTCCAAAAAGCCCCACCAGAACGCACAAAGGGCTCAAAGCATAAAAAAGTTTGTCTGACCCGCCCACAAAATTATAAAAACTCCACGCCAGCCAACCAGAAAGGGGCGGATGTTTCGTTGTCCCCCATAGACAATATTTTCCCCAAATAAGGGCTTCCTGTGTATCCAGTGGCAAACTGTGGCGCAACATCGGTACAAGCGCCCACACAAGAGCACTGATAACGAAAAATAAAGTGTATTTTTTTTGTAGAGATTTCATGAAAACTCCTTTTAAAATATTTGAATATAATGCTATAAAAATTTTCATCAAAAGGCAAGGATTATTTTTATAAAGAATATCGTAGATTGATCCTTATTATAGCTGAGCTAAAATTTCAGATTTTATATTTTAATCAAAAATAGTGCTTGACAAAGACCTTTCTTTTTTGTATAATAGCCCTAATTTATTTTATGAAAGGAAAAAAACAATGAAAGTTCGTTCATCTTTAAAGTCCGCAAAAACACGCGATAAAAACTGTAAATTAGTGCGCCGTCGTGGACATGTCTATGTTATCAATAAAAAGAATCCCAAAATGAAAGCCAAGCAGGGTTAATGGCTGGAAGATTGAGTATTTATTGAAATACGTCCGAAAGGGCGTATTTTTTTATGAAAAAGTCTTGACGAAAACATAAAATTGTACTATATAAGAGACAGGTTAAAAAAGGAGTCAAAAATGAAGTTAAAACCATTATTAGATCGCGTTGTTATTAAACGCTTGGAAGAAGAAAACAGAACTGCCGGCGGAATTATTATTCCCGATACAGCCAAAGAAAAACCTTCAACAGGGATCGTAGTCGCTGTAGGGCCCGGCGGTGTAGACGAAAGAGGCAACAAAATCGCTATGACCTTGAAAGAAGGAGATAAAGTTCTATTTGGTAAATGGTCAGGCACCGAAGTCAAAATTGATGGGGAAGCCTTGATTATCATGAAAGAAACAGAAGTTTTCGGTGTTTTAGAATAAGGAGTTTAAATTATGAGTGCAAAAGAAATTAAATTTGGTGTCAATGCCCGTGAAAAAATGTTAAAGGGTGTTGATTTGTTGGCTGATACAGTGAAAGTAACATTGGGACCAAAGGGACGCAATGTGGTGTTGAACAAGTCCTATGGTGCCCCACGCATCACAAAAGACGGTGTATCCGTGGCCAAAGAAATTGAATTGGCCGATAAATTTGAAAACATGGGAGCACAAATGGTGCGCGAAGTTGCCAGCCGTTCTGCTGATGTGGCAGGCGATGGAACAACCACTGCGACCGTTTTGGCTCAAGCTATCATCCGTGAAGGATGTAAGGCTGTCGCCGCTGGCATGAACCCCATGGATTTAAAGCGCGGCATTGATACCGCTGTTGCTACTGTCGTGGAGGACATTAAATCCCGCAGTAAGGAAGTATCCACCAACGAAGAAATTGCTCAAATTGGCACAATTTCTGCGAACGGGGATTCTTCCATCGGGGACTATATAGCCCAAGCTATGGATAAAGTC
>JAGCFA010000080.1 GCA_017650375.1 Alphaproteobacteria bacterium
CCCTCTTCGTCCAAAAGGGGCTTTAGATAAAGCTATTGCAAGCTATTTCAAAAAGGAAACCTCATTGATTTCTGTTGTTAAATGCCATACTCAACCTGAATTTATACGCTATATTGGCAAAGATCAAAAATTGCACAAAATAGTCAAAGGAACAGCTGATCTGCGCAGACAAGATTTTATTCAAGATTACGAAATTGTCGGATCTATTTATATCAACAATGTTCATACACTGACAAAAGATACTGTCTTGAATGAAAACAAAATTCCCTTCATTCTTGACGAATATTATGGTCTGGACATAGATACTTCTAAAGATTGGAATGAATTGAAAAAACGAGATAAAGAAAACAACTGATTTCAAATAAAAAAGCAAGCCTAAGCTTGCTTTTTTTAATGGTGCCGGCACACGGACTCGAACCGCGGACCTACTGATTACAAATCAGTTGCTCTACCAACTGAGCTATGCCGGCGATGGATAGTATTTTAACAAAAGATTTTGTAAAATGCAAGTGTTTTTTTAATTTTTCTTGATTTTTTAGGATAAAAGCGCTATTATCTTATTAAGGAGTCATTATGTTATTATTGGCAATAGATACATCTTCATCATTGGTTTCAGTTGCCCTGTTAATGGGTAAAAGAAATGTACGTTTTCGTGAACAGGAAATGGAACGTGGCCAAGGGGAAGCCCTGATTCCGATGATTCAGGAATTGTTTGAAAGTGCTCATTTAAGTATGAAAGATTTAACCGGCGTCGCTGTCGCCGTTGGCCCAGGATCTTTTACGGGGGTCAGAATCGGTATAGCAACAGCTAGAGCAATTGCCATGGCCCTTGATATTCCCGTTTATGGCGTCACCAATTTTGAAGCTTATTCGTACAGTCTTTTAAAACCTGTGACTGTTGTTTTGGATTCAAAACGAGATGATTATTTCGTACAAAAATTTGATGAAAACGGAATTGCATTGGGTACACCCAAAATTGCTACAGAAAAACAATTAAAAAAAGCCCTCCCCTTTACTGCTGTAGGAAGTGGAGCTGCTATGTTAGCCGGACAAATAGGGTGTAAGTTACTAAATAAAATTTCACCAACAGCCGTATCTGTTGGTCGAATTGCCTTAACAAGATTAGATCATCCGATGCCCGCCAGTCCACTTTATCTAAGGGAAGCCGATGTTACCTTGTAATGGAATGGCTTTTGCCCCAGCGATAGCAAAAATTCACGAACTCTGTTTTGAACAACCTTGGAGCGAAGAACAATTTGCAAAATTACTGTCTTTACCGACTTGCCGTTTATGGATGAATGAAAATGGCTTTTTATTGTGTTCGGAAGTATCTGGCGAAATGGAAATATTGACTATCTGTGTTTTGCCAGAAAAACGTCGTCAACATGTGGCTGAAGATCTTTTAAATCAGCTTTTTACCTACGCTAAATCCAAAAATATTCAGCGTATCTTTTTGGAAGTGGCTAAAGACAATCCCCCTGCCCAAAAATTATATATAAAAACCGGATTTACTTTGTCCGGAGAACGTAAAAAATATTACGCACGTCCAAACGGGAGCGTAGATGCACTCTGTTTCACAAAACAAATCAAAGGAGATATTTTATGAAAGAATTAGCACAAAACATTTTTTATATCGGTGTAGACGATAATGATATTGATTTATTCGAAGGACAATATGTTGTCCCAAACGGCATTAGCTATAATTCCTATCTGATTAAAGACGATAAAGTCACCATAATGGATACGGTGGATGGACGAAAAGCAGATGCATGGTTAGCGAATTTAGAAGAAGCTTTAGCTGGAAAAATACCAGATTACTTGGTTTTATTGCATATGGAACCAGATCATACAGGCAGTCTAAAGGCCTTTTTGGAAAAGTATCCCAGCGCTCAGGTAGTATCAAATACAAAATTATTTAATATGATTCCTCAATTTTTTGAAGGAATGGATTTGGAAGGACGCAAGGTTGTTGTAAACGAAGGAGATACCATGCCTCTTGGTGTACATACCTTAAAATTCATCATGGCACCGATGGTACATTGGCCAGAAGTCATGATGACTTATGAAGAAAAAGATAAAATCTTATTTTCGGCAGATGCTTTTGGAAAATTTGGTGCATTAGACACAGATGAAGATTGGGCATGCGAAGCACGCAGATATTATTTCAATATCGTTGGAAAATATGGCGTTCAAGTACAAGCATTACTCAAAAAAGCCAGCGCTTTGGATATTCAAAAGATTTATCCCTTACATGGACCAATGTTGACAGAAAATTTAGGATACTACATCGGAAAATACGATACTTGGAGTGCCTATCGCCCTGAAGATAAAGGTACCTTTATTGCCTATGCCAGCATTTACGGACATACAAAAGTAGTGGCTGAAAAGTTAAAAGAATTATTAGAAGCTAAGGGTGTGAAGGTCGCTATTTCAGATTTAGCACGCGAAGATATGGCTGAATGCCTAGAAGATGCCTTCAGATATGACCGATTAGTGCTGGCCAGCCCAACCTATGACACCGGAATTTTCCCAGTTGTAGAAAGTTTTATTGGGCATTTGAAATCCAAAAACTATCAAAATCGTAAAGTGGCTTTCATTGAAAACGGATCTTGGGCACCAATGGCTGCAAAAAAAATGCGTGCTGAAATGGAAAGTTTAAAGGATATCACCTTTATTGAGCCGGTCATTACGATTAAATCTGCCTTGAAGCAAGCCGATTTAGCGCAAGTGGAAGCATTGGCTGAGGCATTAAAGAATTAAACTTTTTCAGCCTCATATAAGCCACGTTCAGACCCAATGGTTGTAGGATGGCCATGTCCTGGATAAACGCGTGTTGCATCAGAAAGTTCTTTAAAAAGTCTGGATAAGCTTCGACGCATCGCATCTGGATTACTGGTTGGCAAGTCTGTGCGACCATAAGTTCCTTGAAACAGGGTATCTCCAGAAATCAGGATATCATCCATTAAAAAACAACAACAGCCTTTGGTATGACCTGGCGTTTCCAATATTCGAATAGAATGATTTCCCAACTTAAAAACCGTATTACCAGTGAAAGTCCCATCTACTTTAGGAATATCCACTGTATTTAAGCGGGCATAATGCGTATAGTTGTTAATTGTCTGTAATAAAGGCAAATCGTTTTCGTGAACATAAGTAGGAATACGATATTTTTCCCAAAAATAATTCACACCCATCACATGATCAAAATGCCCATGTGTCAGTAAAATCATCTTTAAAATAGCGCCTTGACCTTCCACAAACTTCATCACATCATCATTTGGTACCGAACAATCAAACAAAACAGCTTCCTTCGATTCCGGATCCAACACCAGATAATTGTGATTTTCTAGTGGAGGGAAAATAAAATCTTTTATTATTAAATCAGCCATTTTCTTTCTCCTTTTTAATCTTTATTTCTTTTGTGCTGCCTTTTTTCAACCTTTCCATTAAAGTCTTTTGGGAAGGTAATTCACACAAAAACGCTCCTTTAGATCCCCCAGAATAATACCATTTATCATTATTAAAAAGGCACTTCGTTTGCAAATATTCATTTTCTTTTGATCCAATAAATTCTGCAATTCTGGGACGTTGTCCTTCCAACGGGTTAGCAGGATCAAAAACATACTGTTTATCCTTATTTTGAAAAGCAATGAAGCTGTGCGGTTCAACAGCATTAAAATCTCCATTGGGAGCTAACTCACCCCCTACATAGCGGGTAGGAATATTTTGGCTTTGAAAATAAAGTTGCGCTAAAAGAGTATATTCTGTACAGGCACACATCTTTTGGGCAACAGCTTCAGACAATGAACGTTTTCCCTGTTTATCGTAAAATTTAGCTCTTTGAGTTGCGTTTTTTTTGATATCCGGAAAAGCTTGCTTCATCGTCGCATTAAACGCGTATATATGGCAAAAAAGAGAATAATCCAAATCCGTCTTTAATTTTGAAAACCATTCTTGAAGCCCTTGATTTTGTTCTATTATTTCTGCATTCTTAGCTGTTCTTTCAAAAAAAGAGCTAAGAGTCCCAGCATCAACAATCAGATATGTATTTAAGTTCCCTCTGAAAGTTCCGCCAACAGGGAAAATTTCCTTATCTTCGATATAATCAGAAAGACAATGGCCATCGGTCAGTTTTTGGTACATTTTTTCTCTCCTTTCTTTTAAGTTTATTTTAGAGAAATTTGGACTGAAAAGCAAGTGTTAAAAAAATTTAAAATTTTACTTGATTTTTAGATTATTTTCCTTTAGGCTACATACTGCGTTATGTTTTACTTAAAACGAAAGGAAAAAACATGAAATTAGTTAAATTGGCCATTGTGGCTGCTGCTTTGTTATCTTTGTCTGCCTGTATGGGAACACGCGGATATCATGGAAGCCAAAAAGTGTGCGAAAACGAAACATTTTTAGGCATTTCTATTATTGAAGTGTTATCTCCTTGCAAATAAGGAAATCGGGGGGCTGAACAAACCCCCTTTTATTTTCAATGCAGATTAAGAACATTTTTTGGGATGTAGATGGCGTTTTGGCGGATTTAAATTACGCCTATTTTTACTTTTTAAAGAATCATCCAAAATACGCCAGCGAATATAAGGATTTAAGATGGCAAGATTTGGATAAAGTCCTGCCTATCAATCCTAAGTATGGAGCCTTGGATTTGAAATGTCACCCCACACTGGGCGATCAGATGGACTATGATTTTTGCCATGATTTGAGTTTTTTTGAAAATCGTCCTCTTTATCCCAATGTGGTGGAAACTCTGTGTGATTTAAATAAAAAAGGGTATCGTCAATTTACACTATCCGCCAGTTTTGATCCCGAAGTCAAAAAACGCTTCTTAAACAAATTGTTAGCTCCTGTCGCTGATTTTCTAACCATTGAATGTGTCGGTCATGGAAAATTTTTACATGACACAACTAAAGAAGGAAAATTTTTGGAATGCTTTCAAAAATACAACCTAAATCCACAAGAAACCTTATTAGTGGATGACCGTATCTATAACATGTATGCAGCCTTAAATGTTGGCGTTTTACCAGTTCGTATGCGCTGTCCGTTTACCTCAGATTTACCAGCAGATTTAAACTGGATCTATGAGGTGAAAAATGTGCAAGAAGTTCAAAAATGGCTGGATGAAAAAGGATACCTTAAGCTTTCCCGGCCCGAGCAGAAAAAAAGTCAGGATTAATTTTTAACAACCCCAGTGCTTTTGCCCAACGTTCTTCATAAGGCGTATGAAATAAAATATCATTATTCGCCGGAGCGGTCAACCAGATATTTCCCATAATTTCTTCTTCCATCTGACTGGGCGACCAAGTACAACATCCCACAGCTAACAAATAATTCTGGGGTGATTTCCCCATAGCAATATCCGTCAAAACTTCCTGAGTTGCCGTTAAATGAACTTCATTTGTAACAGCATTCGTTTCTGGATAAAATAAATCCGGTGTATGCAAAATAAAGCCTTGCATTTTACGATCCGGCCCTCCATCCAAAACGGGTGGAAAAACAGTTTCAGTATCATATTGAATCCGAAGTTGGGTCAAAATATCCTGACAAGAAATCTTTGGGATTGGTTTATTGATAACCAAGCCTGTTGCTCCTTCGTTTTCCGTATGTTGGGTAACAAAAATAACAGATTGTTGAAAGCGTCTATCCTCGATATCCGGCATTGCAATCAGCAAAGAACCGGCCATTGATGTAAACGGAGGCAATTGACGCGTAAACATTAGATATCCTTTTCATCAGAGTAGTCATCCAAAATTTCATCTAATTGTGGTGCTGTTTCCATATCCTCTTCATCTTCTATTGCCAAATTATCTGCCATTCCTTCCATTCCTTCTTCATCAGCAGGCATAGAATCTGTCATCTTCAACAAAATTTCCGTATCCAAATCTTCATCATCCAGTTTGGGCATTTCCTTTTTAACCATTTTGCTGAGTTGCTTTTCCTTGGCTTTAGCGTAAGAATCTTCTTTATACTTTGTCTTACATTTTGGACAAGTAAATTCTTTTTTACCCATATCATAAAAGAAAGCTTCACATTTTGGGCATTTACGTTTTTGTCCCCATTTTTCGTTCATTTTTGACTCCTTTTGTTCAAATTAGACTTTTAATACCCCGGGTTTTACATATTTTGATACATTTGTCAACAAAAAAGAATAAAATTTATAAAAAAACTTGCACTTTTATTTTTTTTCAGCTATAATAAGACCACTTTTCCATTCGGGAAAAGTCCCCTTCCGTCTTTGGTCGAACGCTTGGGTGAGGGAAAAGACCTTTTAAAGTCCATGGGAAATTTCCCATTGGCCAACAAAAAAAGTTAAATTTTAATGACAAAAGAAAAATCAGAAATTGTCACCGAAGATTTTGGTGCTTTATTAGATGAATTCATGGCAACTCGTCCAATGCAAGGACAAGTGGTCAAAGGAACAATTACTGCCTTGACAAAAGACGAAGCTATCGTTGATGTCGGCTTAAAATCCGAAGGACGCATTCCTTTAACTGAATTCGGTGCTCAAAGTGTTAAAGTCGGTGACGAAGTAGAAGTTTATATTGAACGCTATGAAAACCGCGAAGGAAGTGCTGTTTTATCACGCGAAAAAGCACGCCGTGAAGAAGCTTGGGGTGACTTGGAAAAGGCCATGCAAGAAGGCAGACACGTCAACGGAACGATTTTTGGGCGGGTCAAAGGCGGATTTACCGTTGATTTGAACGGTGCAACTGCTTTCTTACCTGGCAGCCAAATCGATATCCGTCCCATTCGCGATGTAACTCCTTTGATGGGAATTACTCAACCGTTCGCCATCTTGAAAATGGACAAATTGCGTGGCAATATCGTTGTTTCCAGACGTAGTATCTTGGAAGAAGAACGCGCTGCTCAATGTTCTGAAATCATCAAGAACATGTCCGAAGGTCAAGTGGTTGAAGGAACTGTTAAAAACATTACCGAATATGGTGCCTTTATTGACTTAGGTGGCATTGACGGTTTGTTACATGTGACAGATATTTCTTGGAAGCGCATTGCCAATCCGGCCGATGTATTGAAAGTGGGCCAAAAGATTCAAGTTCAAATCATCAAATTCTCACCAGAAAACGGCCGTGTATCCTTAGGTATGAAACAATTAGGTTCTGATCCTTGGATCGGCGTTAATGAACGTTATCCTCTTGGAACAAAAGTTAAAGGCCATATCAGCAACATTGCTGACTACGGTGCTTTTGTTGAATTGGAAGACGGCGTTGAAGGTTTAGTCCATGTATCAGAAATGAGCTGGACAAAGAAAAATGCTCATCCCAGCAAGATCGTAACCATCGGTCAAGAAGTAGAAGCTGTCGTTCGCGAAGTGGATGAAAGCAAACGTCGTATTTCCTTGGGTATGAAAGAATTACAAGAAAACCCATGGAAGCTGTACGCTGAACAACACAAAGTCGGTGAAATCGTTGAAGGACCGATCAAGAACATGATTGAATTCGGTATCTTCATTTCTTTGAACAACGATTTAGACGGAATGATTCACACTTCTGATTTGTCCTGGGATAAACCGGGCGAAGAAGCCATCAAAGATTACAAAAAAGGTATGGTTGTGAAAGCCAAAATCTTGGACATTGACGTTGAAAAAGAACGCATTGCCTTAGGTATTAAACAACTGGAAAAAGATCCAATGGCTGAAGCCGGCGATACTTTGAAAAAAGGCGCTGTGGTAACGGGTATTGTTTCTGCCATTACCGAAGATGGTATCGAAGTGGATGTTGATGGTGTGAAAGGCTTTATCCGCCGCTCTGATTTGGCCAAAGAACGTTCCGAACAAAAACCAGAACGTTTTGCCATCGGTGAAAAGGTAGATGCCAAAGTGACTGCTTTGGACGCCAAAACACATAAGCTGACTTTATCCATTAAAGCACGTGAAATCGCTGAAGAAAAACAAGCATTGGCTGAATTTGGTTCAACCGCTGCAGGTGCTTCTTTGGGTGATATTTTAGGTGCTGCTTTGGAAAAGAAAGCCAAAAAATCCAAAAAGGCTGATGCTGAAGCCGAAGAAAAACCGGCTAAAGCCAAAAAAGCCAAGAAAAAAGAAGAAGCTGAAGAAGCCCCAAAGGCTGAATAAGTTTTAACTTTTTCAAAAAATTTCAGCGGGATCAAATGACCCCGCTGATTTTTTTAAGCTATAGTATGCTGATTATTCCTAAAACTTTGGATAGTCTGATTTTTGCCAAGCATTCTTTTATCTACGATATCCCGATAAAATCTACCATCTGTATCCGGAATTCTGAGCCAATTACATTTAAAAACAGTTTCTTTTTCTTTTTTTTCGGAAGGTCTATACGTTTCTTCAATATCAGATTTCGCAACATTTTTATACCCATTTTCATCAAGTTCAATTTCAGGATGAAAACTTTTTAATTTTCCGAAATCAGCAGCATAAAAATCTACCCTGTCTTCTGGCAATGTCCCAAAAGCTGCTGTTGAAAAGAAGGTCGCAATTCTATTTAACCTACTAATTCTTGCTAAAAATTCCATAGGAGCTTGAGACGGGATAACCGGAATATTGGGGAATACTCCAGACCAATTCATTTTCCCTTCACGCGGATGCGGTTTTAAAACAACGTTTTCTTCACCGTAATTAGAAATAATTCTGCGATAAAGTTCCACTTTATCTTTTTCAGACATAATATTGTCTTCTGACAAGGGCTGAGTAACAACTACCACAGGACGAGAAGAAGCCTGTTTTACCACATCTGGAGAAACATTAAATAAATCATAAATGAAAGTTCTTTCTTCCCCTGGAAGTTTATCCCAAAGTTGTTGAAGATCAAAGATTTTTATTTTTTCGTCCTGAACTCCTCCCAACATAAAAGGTGTTGAATAACATTCTTTAACATTGGAACGGGTCACTATCTTTGGAAATTCATCATGATCACTCAAACCATCAGAGAGAATCAAAATATCCTCTTTAGAATTTAAAAAAGCATCTGCTTTAGGAGCACGCACATTAATATACCAAGGCAACTTCCTATCCCCTATTTTTTTGTATATTTCTTTATTCAAAACTTGAATAGGTGTTTTATCTTTATCAAAGATAATCGTATTTCCTTCGGGCAGACGAACTTTTTCCAAAGCAGAGGATGAAACAAACAAAGTTTCTTGAGTCAAATCTTTTAAAGAAGAATTCTCTGCTCCTTTTAATAAATAGCAAAACAATGAATAAGTAGAATTTGCGTAAAAAACTTGTTTAATGGACATTTAGACCTCCTTAGAAAAATAATAGGAATATTATACATTTTCTTTTTGTTTTTGTCAAGTTATTTTAAAATAAAACAAAAGATATAAAAAGAGCTCCTCTAAAACTTAAGAGGAGCTCTTCATTCCAAAAAAGCCTTTATTCATCCGGCCAACCAATTGTTTGTGTTTTTTTATAATAGGTATCATCTTTAGGTTGTTTTGCATGAAAGGCACAGGCCCCCAAAACAACCGCCAATAAAATCATTAATACAATTTTTTTCATGCTTCCTCCTTAATACTTCTTACGAATACGGGTAACGCCTTTATTTTCAATCAAAATTACATTATCCCCCGGTTGTAAACCCAATTCATTTGTTTGAACAACAGAAATCATACGTCCTGTTTCATCTTTTCTGACAAAAAATTCATAAGCTGTATCTGAAGTAGCAGCTTGTTCTGCAGCAGAACCGGCTGCAGCCCCAGCTAATGCACCAATGGCCGCTCCACCAATTGCCATCAAAGCCGAACCTTTGCCACCACCGATAGCGCTGCCACCAACACCACCAAGCGCACCACCAACAACGGCTCCGGCCAAACCGCCGTTTTCACTTGTCCCTGCAATATCCACCTGGGTCATAGAAATAATCTTTCCGGTAAAAAGTTGACCTTGCTGTCCAATTTGACCTCGTTCATAGGTGGTATTTTTATCCCCTACACCACAGGCTGCCAATAATAATCCAGATGCCAACAATGTTAAAATTTTAAAGTGCATTTTTTACTCCTTTTTTAGTTGAACTGCTTTTACGATAGCACTTTGCTTTTTTTAATGCAAGTTTTTATTTTTTTCTTGCATTTTGAAAAAAATAGTATAAAAAACAGTCCTGTATCTTAACTTAAAAAAGGAGTTTAAAATGGCATCAGTTGTAAATGATTCATGTGTGAAATGTGGCGCTTGCGCCGAAGTGTGCCCTGTGGGTGCTTTCCATGTGGGTGAAAAACAAATGGTTATCGATCCAGAAGCTTGTATTGATTGCGGTATGTGCATTGCGGAATGTCCTCAAGGTGCTATCAAATCCGCCGACGAAGCTGATGAAAAATGGGTCAAATTCAATGCAGAAAACGCCAAAAATTGGCCTGCTGCAAAGTAATTGAACTTTACTTTAGGGGGGCTTCCAAATGGAGGCCTTCCTTTTTTATATGAAGGTGCAAGATGATTTTTAAGGCAACAAAAGAAAACATAACAAACGCCGGTGAACTGATAAAGGCAGGCGATGTGGTCGCTTTCCCGACCGAAACAGTCTATGGGCTGGGCGCCAGTGCCTATAACCCACAAGCCATTGCCAAAATCTATGCCATTAAAAATCGGCCACACTTTAACCCCTTAATTTCCCACATCGCCGAAGTGGATTTTTTGAAGGAGTATGCCATAGTGGATGAGCGTGTGTTGGCTTTAGCTAAAAAATTTTGGCCCGGGCCACTCACCTTTATATTAAAAAGGAAAGATGATAATCCTGCCTTGGATTTGGCATGTGCTGGACTTAAAAAAATCAGCGTACGGATGCCGAATCACCCTGTGGCTTTGGATTTAATTCGAGCAGCAGGCGTGCCGATTGTGGCGCCTTCGGCCAATAAATCACAGACTATCAGCCCGACGACCGCCCAGCATGTGCAGGCGAGTTTGGGCGATGCTGTTCCCATGATTTTAGATGCGGGGGCATGCAATGTAGGGGTAGAATCCACGATTATTGATGTAAGCGAAAAGCAGATTGTCCTTTTGCGGGCGGGCGGAATTGCTTTAGAGACCTTGGAAGAGTTTTTGGGTGAGAAGATTTTGATTTCAGATGGGAACCCCAATAAGCCCAGTTCCCCAGGACAGATGCTGCGCCATTATGCACCGAAATATGAAACAAGGATTAATGTGGAACACCCTGCCCCTGATGAATTTTATATTGGCTTTGGCGATATGGATTGTGATTTGAATTTGAGTCCAACGGGCGATTTACAGGAAGCAACCGCCAATTTGTTCCAGATGATGCACTTGGCCGAAGAGCAAACCAAAAAACACAAAATCGCCATTGCCCCTATTCCAAACATTGGTTTAGGCAGAGCCATCAATGATCGGATTAAACGCGCTTCGTATAAATAAAAAAACAAACAGTTTTCTAAACAAATGGATTATAGGCCCATTGAAGAAGGGCTTGGCGTTGACGGGGGCGACAATTAAAATCAAAGGGCAGACAATTCTTTTCCACTTGGCTTAGGTGCCGACGAAAGGCGCGCCAACGGGCAATTTGCTTTGCATCCACTTCGGGCAATCTGCGCCCCATATAATAACGGCAATACCATTGAAACCATCCCCTTGAATCTGGGCCGATAATCCAGCCCCTCGCCTGCCATTCTTGTAAACTCATGCGAGATTTTACTTTAAAATAATTTTTTTGAATATCAGGTTTTTCGGGGGACAGCTGCGCATTTTCAAACCAATCGGGTGGAAACTCCGCCTGGCAATCCGTCATATAATGTCCTTCAAAAACACCAAATTCCAGTATTTCCTTGGGCGTCAATTGTGGGGTAAAATCAGGCGCAAAATCCTGTCCTATGCGTGCCACGCATTCATAGCTATAGCCCTGTTGCATCTTATCAAAGACAATCATTTACCCCCTACTCTTATATAGGGGGTTAAATTTAAAAATCAACTTTTAATAATGTGGGGGTGGTGTTTCTTCAGATTGAGGCTTGACAGGCGATAAGTCCACCGTTTCCTTTAAGCTCTTGTAATCCCTGAGGAGTTGCGCCAACAGTTTATTTAGACGAACCAATTCCTCATTCATTTCGCCCAGCTGTTTTTCCTGGTCCATCAGGCGCATCTGTAAATCGGCAATCTGGTCCATTTAAATCTCCGTCAAGCGCTTTTTAACTTCACCTACGCCCATCACTTGCATAATGGCGAAGAGATCCGGGGATTGTGTGCGCCCTGTCATCAGAACGCGCAAAATACGTGCCACATCCGCCACAGAGCCCTTATAGTTATCAGGATTGGCCTTATATTCCTTCATATTATCCGCGAAACCAAATTTGACCGCTAATTCTTTGATTTTTCCAAACCATGCATCTTTATCGTCAGCCACAGAATACATATTGGCATATTCGCTGGCTAATGTCCGCACTTCATCCATGGAAAGTGGTTTTAAATTTTCAGAATCTAATGCGGGTTTGGTAAAGAAATAGGAAACTTCATTTTCCACATCTTCCCACTTCATCAGGTCTTTGCGTGACTTGGTTCCAATACCGCGTTCAATATTCAAAATAGCTTTTACTTTATCAGGATTAGCTTTCATAAGATCAGCCAAAGGCACATTGAACTTTTCAGCCCAAGTAAGCGTGTTATTATAAACTTCCTCAGCCGTCATATTGGCAATCACTTCACGGCAGATACTATGCAATTTCACGAAGTCAAACAAAGCACCCGCTGTGTTAGAAATCTTACTGAAATTCACAGGAAAATCAAAAGTCGGTGCTAAAGGATTTGTCTTACGCCATTCTTCAAAATTCGCATTCATTAAATTTTGTAAATAATCCAAGACCGCTGTTTGCGGATAACCGTGTTCAGCAAAATATTCAATATTCGCCTCAGGATCGTAACGCTTGGAAATCTTACGACGTTTACCGTTATCCAGTTTTTGCAACAAAGCATGGTGAGCATACTTGGGTGGTGTCCAGCCCATCAAAGCAAAAAGTTGTAAATGCAAAGGTACAGAAGGCACCCATTCTTCGCCACGAACCACATGTGTTGTCTTCATTAAATGATCATCCACTACATGCGCAAAATGATAAGTCGGCAACCCATCCCCTTTTATAATCACATGATCAATATTGTTTTCAGGAAGTGAGAGTTTACCCTTCAATAAGTCTTCAAAAACAAGACGTTTATCATAATCCCCATTCGATTTAAAACGCAAAATCCAAGGTTTTCCTGCCTTTAAATTGGCTAAAACTTCTTCATCGGAAAGGTCACGACATTTTGCATATTTACCATAATACCCTGTCCTAAGACCTTGTTTTTCTTGAACTTTACGCATTAAATCCAAATCTTCAGAAGTACAAAAGCAAGGATAAGCTAAACCTTTTTTAACCAACTCCTTGGCATAGGCTTGATAAATATCTTTACGCAAAGATTGAGTATAAGGACCATAACTACCTTTATCAGAACCATCTTCTTGTGCCCCTTCATCTGGCAAGACATGATAATGTGCCAAAGCCTTTAAAACCACCTGAACAGCCCCATCCACGCGCCGTTTCTGATCTGTATCTTCCACACGCAAGAAAAAGACCCCCTTATTTTGATGAGCAAGGCGTTCTGCCAAAAATCCTTGATAAAAGTTTCCAATATGTAAATACCCTGTTGGGCTGGGGGCTAAACGAGATACAACAGCGCCTTCCGGTAATTGACGTGCAGGATATCTAGCTTCAATTTCTTCCGGTGTTGGCAAAACATTTGGGAACAATAAATCTATAATTTCTGGGGTCATGTTGATTCCTTTCTTTTGCAAGAATTATAACATATTCTTGAAATTTCTTCAAGAAATATTTGGCGATTCTAAAAAAATCCTAAAGCTGCATTGCAGGAATTTTAATTTGTGCAAAATGGCCAGGATAAATAGATGTATTGGAATAAACAGGGTTTTCAATTTCAATCGTATAGCGTGAACGTTCTGTCTTATCAGCAGCATCATTAAAGAAATCCTTTGCCAATTTATCATAGGTAAAAGTGTTCATCAAATATAAAACACATCCCTTTGTACGATCTGTCGTCCCACATAAAGGCATCCTTGTACGAATGTCTGGATTTTTAATAATCGGAAGAGAACAATTCATATTTTCGGCTGGAACTTGAACTTCTGAATCTCCCGACATCATCAAACCAAACAGAAGACCGACAAAAAAAGTCCCCCCAAAAACATACCATAAATAGGGTAGTATCTTTTGTTTTAAATCCACATTTTTAGGGGATTCTTCTGCCACTTGAGGCTGAGCATCTGACACTGATGTTAAATGAGCATCTGTTTCTGTTGGTGGTAATGGGGCTTTAAAAATCGGTTCAACCATTTTGTTCTCCTTTTTTGATTAATTGAATAAAATGAAACTGTAAAGTCAACATCAATTCTTGTTTTAAATAGGGATTACTCCCCTTTGGCACTGGAATACCGACAATGACAATTTTTTGATTAAGATTATTGTCCAGATCAAAAGAAGCGACTTCACCCTTTGAGCTGTCCAAAGTTAAAACTGTTTGAGCCATTCCTTTCTTTTTCATTGAGGTTCTTAAGAACACAGACAAATCATTATAAGGAATCGGATATTGGACACACTGATTAAAGTTAAATCGTGTTTTCCAACCATTTGGAACAACTGCCTTTCCGGATGCTAAAGCAACAGGCGTAAAATACTTTTTAGCGGCATTCAGAAAACGCTGTTCACTAACATCTGAACGTAAATAAATTGCCTGTCCGACCAGAGCGTTTTGAATAGAAGAAATATCCCTTTTACCTAAAGCGTCCACAACACTTTGCCAATGCACATCTGAAACATCTGAATCAAGAGAATAAAGTTGTATCTGAGTAGCTAAAATATATTTCCCTTTTACCAGATCAGCCAACAAAAGTTGAACTCTTTCCAACTCACTTCTGCTCAACCGTAAATCGATCTGATATTTTTCCCAATCCGCTTCAATCGGATTAAAACGTCCACCATTTAATGCATCTAAAACAGCCATCATTACCATTTCGTTATGAGGCACTTGAACAACAGCCTTAGCCTTACGAGATAAATAAAGCGTCTTTTCATCAGCATGATAAGTATAGAAACAATTTCCCAGCTTCATTAATTCTTCTAAAACAGCTTTAAATTCCCCCCTTAAATTTTCAGCACTTAAAGTCGGATAGGTTCCCTTTTCTGCAACAACTTTTATACCTGCTTCCTCTAACAATTCAGCCACAGCAACATCAGCTGTTTTATTTTTAAAGGAAAAACCATTGACATGATACCGTGGCAATTCATCTGATTGATTTGGCAAACGGACAGAAAAATCACGTTCGGATAAAGCAATAGAAGACGCAACCTTTTCCCCCTCACTCGGTTGATCAGCTGAACAACGGAATGGCAATTCTATATCTAAATAGCGAGAACTTTCCGGCGTTGTCATGAACGAAGAAGCAACAGTTGGCAAGACAATCCCTATACCCAAAATGAAACTAAACCAGTTTTTTTTACAGATACGCATTTTGTTTCTCCCCTACTTTTTCGGCTTCAGTGAAAAGTTCAACTTTGTTTGTACACTATTTTGTGGTTTTTGTGAAGTCTTTTTTTCAATTTCATTATTTTCAGCCAAAACTTCTTTTTCCAAACGTTGGTATTGTTCTTTCACGGCTTTTTCATCGATAGGCGTACTTTCATCTTCCAATAATTCAAAACCATCCGGAGCTGGCCCCAGATATTCAGGTTCTGGGTTTTTATCTAAATCCCCTAAAGTTTTCCGAACTTTATTCATATCAATATTTTCATCAATCAAAGCCGTCGTCGCCGATTCACAATTTTGAACAGCCGTCTCAATATCCGATTCTATAGCTTGTTTTTTACGTTCCAACGCCTCTTCCCCACCTTCATAAAGAGCATTCAAGGCGGTTTTATCTTCCAATTCCAACGCTGCCTGAATATCTTTGACAGTTTGGCGCATTAAATCAACCGCAAAACCATAATAAGGATAAGCGAAAACTTCCATATTATTTAATTGTAAACAACGGGCAGAAAGCCATGCTTGGACACCATCCAATAAGGCTATTTCTTTTTGTGCTTTCTGAACAACGAATGCTTCAGGAGAATTCGGATCGAAGGAAGGTTCTTCTTTTATTTCTTCAGGAGGTTCTTCTTTCGTTTCTTCTGAAGACTCTGCATCAGGAATTTCCTCTTCTTCGACTTCTGCTTCTGCGGAAACAGCAGCACTCTCTTCATCACTTGTATCATCGTCAGGTTCTTCCAAAACAGGTGTTTCTGAAAGTTTTTCTTCCAATTTTTGATATAATTCTATTCCAGGATCTCCAAAAAAATCCAACCAATGTTTTAAAACAGGCAATCGTTCTTTTACCATTTCATCTAAAGGCGTTTCCTGTGCCAAATAAGCTTGAGTTTCCTGCCAAGCCATTAAAGCCCCATAGTAATTAAAGACATGATTCAATCTCTCTTTTAAATCAACAGGTAATCCCCCTAATTGTTCAAAAACGGTTTCAGTCCAATTAGCCCCCAATTCTTCCTCTAAAACAGCGATTGTTTCTTTCAAAGAATCTTCTGTCCCTTGATAAGAAGTTAATGATTGAATAATTCTATCTTCATTCATGAGTTTTCTCCTCAACAGAATCATCTGTAATATCAGAATAACGATCAAAAGAAGAAATAGCTGGAGCTTTCGTGCTCAAATTGGAATACTTATTCTTAGCCAATTCATTCAAAATCTGTTGAACTTGTTCTTTTAATTTTCGTTGTTCTTCATTCATTTTTTCCAAATCTGACTTTGAAACAGTTTCTTTTTGATAAGCATCTTTAGTAACAGAATCTGATTCGGGTCCGGGTAAATAACCCTTATTTAAATTTTCTTCAGATTTATTAGCTTCTGATTTAACTTCAGAAAAATGAGAATTCTGTTGCAAAAATTCCAAATATTCTTCAACTTCTTCTCCACCCATAAACGTCCTTAAAAGCCGACGAACAGCCGGTGAAGATGCAAGAAGCATTTGATTATACTTATCCACAAAATCGGACCCAAAGCATGACAAGGAACGATAAAGATTGACCAGACGTAAAGCTTCCTGAGCCACAGCTATATTTTTATCAGCTTGTCTGTTTTTAAATGCCTCCAATAATGTATTTTGGGAATCTGCCATCTTTTACCTTTTTACAATAAAACAATCCAAACGATTCTTTCTAATTCTTCTGAAGAAGCAATTTTATCTTCTCGCTTTTCATCAAAGAAACAAACGCGCCATCTTTTATTTTCATCAATACTTTGGACACGAACCAAACGATTCTCTTTTTTGAAAAGAGCCCAATCACCATCACGCAAAGGCATAACAGGTGCTATTACAAAAACTGTTCCTGCTGGAAAAGAGCAAGCGCCTTTTGATAAACGAACCGCATACAAACCAACTTCATCAGATAAAGTAGAAGGACATAAAACAGCGCCCATGGGAGCATCTGGATGAAGAGTAACAACAGCCTCTTCATTGATTGTCCCTGTAATAGGCAAAGTAACCTCATGCGCTTCACCGGTGCGCATCATCAAACGGCTCATTGGCAAATCATTATATCCACCCTTGAATAAACCGACCCCTGTTTTACCAGCATTAAGTTTTAATTCATCCAAAGCACCCGAAGAGTCTAGCTCATAGACTTTGAGCTGTAATTCTTCTTCATTCATCCCTAAAGCGCGAGCAATATTAGCAAATGTTTTTTCATCCACTTCCCGTTGCCCCATTTCTATACGATGATACACAGAAAGTGTTAATTTCGCCAATTTAGCGACACCATTCAAGGTCATTTTCTTTTGGCCGCGAATATAACGAAGTCCTGCACCCAATGTCTTTAACCCCCCACCGATATTCATTTGATGACGTCTATTTTGTTCTTCCTGCCATGCCTTCAAAACCTCGGGTTGTGAAAGAGTATCACAAACAAACAAACTTTCGCATGGGCAATCCAAAAAAGCAGAAACTTTCCGAATCTGTTCCTCATTCAAGCGACGATATCCTTTTTCTATCTTACTCATCGCCGAAATAGTCAGACCTAACAAATCAGCTATTTCTATCATCCGTTTACCACGTACACGACGCAACATTCTCAACTGATTCGGGAAAACAATTTCTTCCATTTATGCCTCCTTTTTAATTCATTTCTTCTTACTATACACTATTTTTTCATTTTATGAAATAGACAAAAAGAAAAAAATTTACAAAAAATCTTTTTTATTATGTTTTACTTTTTATCCTTCTTCCCTTTGAAAGTATTTTTTATGGCAGAAACAGTCGCCCCGGGGGCTTTTACAGCCAAAGATGCAATTTTCCCTGTTGCACGAATTCCTGTCGACAATGTTTTTGTAGCAATAGTAAGAGGCACACCTATAATAGCCCCTACTCCTGATTTTTGAAGAACTTTACCGGTATTAACCCCTACTTTATCAATTCCTGATGCCAGCTGTTGAGAGGTACGATGAAGAACATTCCCCGTTTTTTCCCCAAAATAACGTTTTGAAGCGGCCGGTGTACTTTCTTTACCTGTATTCCCCTGTGTTTTATCCGAAGAAGCAGATTGATCATTTGCGGGGGCTTCATAAGGCTTTGCATTCTCAGCATACTTACTGCTAACATCCCAAGTTTTTTTAGTTAATTGACCAACTCTTTGTGTTAATCTTACTGCTGAAGCACCTACCAAACTTCCACCAACAGAAGGCGAACTGAAAATGGAATTCACCAATTTTGTACAAGATTCCAGCAAGGATTTTCCCAAGAAAAATAACCCCAATAGCATAAAAAAGAAAAACAAAGAGTCATTTGAAGTAACAACCGCCAACAAATGATTCCCGTATTCTTCTGAATAAGGAGCATTAATTGCCTCAACAAGCTGGCTTTGTTGAGAAGCAATCCCTGTTTCAAACAAAAGAATAATAAAATTCACTGCCAATGTTAATCCTAAAAATTCTGATATAATTCCCAGTAAAAAGGCAAAACCTTTCTTGGTAAATTCACGGGTAATGGGGAAAACAGCCGTTGCAACAAATAAAGGCATTAAAACTAAAACAAATCCTAACTTAAGGAAAATATCTATAATTTTAAAGGCAACTAAAAAGTTAAAAATTGTGAACAAAATCGTGATTATCCATCCGATAAGCCACATCTTTAAATTTTCCATAAAAAGCCCACCTAAAAAGCTTGAAATAATTCCTTTTGAAAAAGAAAAACCTATCAATGATTGGCCAACAGCGACTAAAGGAGAAAATTGGCGATACATCCTTTGAACTACACATAACAAATCTGCCTCTAATTCCGGAGTAATTAAAGTATTTCTTGCATCCAACATCAAATCTGGATACACACTTCCAAAATCAGGGAAAATAGAACGTACGAGTTCTTGCCAGATATTAGTACCTGTTTGAGAAGAAAGTGTTTGGCCAAGGATACACAAATTGTCTTGGACAAAAGTTATTCCGTCGGAAACTTGAGAAACAAAACCACCAGATAATAAATTTGCTTCTAAAATCGCATTATTAATCCCCGTAGATATTCCCAATCCAAAAGAAATAAAAGGAACCAAAAAACTTTCATATAACGTATATAGATTATCCGCACTGAATAAAAACAAAAAAGCAATGATTAAAGAAATAAACCTGAGAGAGAATTCTTTCAAAAATGTTTTGCTCTTACTTGGGAAAACAACTGCCTGAAAAACAGCATATAATATCCATATTAACATAAAGATTTGAAGAATATCCTGTCCTGCATTTTGCATATTTTCAGACAAATGTGCACTAAGAGATTGAACAACTGTCAAGACAATAAATGACATTTCACAAGGCCAACACCCAAATTCTGCAGCATCTTCTTGCATGATTTGACGAACGGTTTTAGCCAAAGAAGTCGGATGCCTATCATCATACGAAGAACACATGCTGGCTAATGCTGCAGCGCAAGCAACTTCTTCTCTTTCATTACCTATCGTGGGAACAGATGCAAAATTATCAGACACCCATTCGGGCCAACCGGCATCTTGCCGAAAAGAACTCCAAGTTTTTTGCCACTTATCTATTTTTGGTAAAGCTCGTGCCACAACAGAATAAGTTTCTAATTTTTGACGTATCAAATTTCGTGTCGTCTCACTACAAGGAGTATCCCCTTGCCAATTATTTTGTTCAGCATAGAAGGTTTTTTGAGAATATTCCTCAGCGGCCATACAAAATTGCCCTGCCCCAGACATTGTCTCTGTTCTGGAAACACCATAATTAGCTGCACGATCTGCCCCCATACGTGCAGCCTCCTCTTGAGTAATGGCTGATGCATTATTCATCCATAGCAAAACAGTCAGAATTAAAAAAAGACAGGCTTTTCCTTTTTTAAAATAAGAACGATAGAAAAGAATTCCCATAATAAAAAGGAAAGCAAGACTTATTAAAACAAACAATATCAACTGAATATGAGGAATTTTATACAAAGGAAGATAAGCCATGACCAAAAAAGCAATTATCCCCAGAAAAATACCCCATAAATGTCTTAAAAATACTAACATGCGCTATGCCGATCCTTCCTCAGAAGATCCTTCCTTTTGTTTTGGTTTTGCAATACCTGTTTTGACAGCGTCTGAAAAAGCTGCTACCCCAGTGACAGCTATACGAGCTGCCTTAAATAAAATAGTCTTAAAATTATTTACAGTTCCCAAAAAAGAGCCATATTTTCCTGCCCCAGAGAAAAAGAAGCCTGAAAAACTTTTTACATGATCTGCTAATTTAACCATGGACCATATCAAAACAATGATAATCAAAAAATTGGTTGTAAATTTACTGGCCATCGTCCGTAATCCGCTTTCTGTTGTATGGTAAGAATCGGAAAACATAAATGCAAATCTGAGGCCCTGATAGACACGTAACAAAGTAACAATAAAAGTAATGTAAATACAGTTAAATAAAATATCGAAATAGCTTGAAAAGAGTGTTGAAAAAACAGTCTTAATCAATCCTTTTGGATAAGAGAAAACCCATCCTACCATCAATAAGGGCATTAACAACATTATTAAACCAATTCGTAAAAATGAATCAATAAAATATAAAGGAATTCTTACCAATAAAGAAAACAGACCGAAAATCACAAAAAGAGCTGCAATAAAAGCAGAAAAATCCTCTAGCATCAACAATTGGAAACCCAGCCCAACACCATGCCAAAGCTGAGCAAAAATACGGAAAATAATTTGATGAATCTGAACAGCCAACCCGCCGAACATACGACTGGTTGTTGCTGTTTGAGTAGATGTATTACCAAATAAGTTATTCCATGCCTCTGCTAAATTTCCCAAAAAATTACTTAAATCCGACGGAAGCAGATTAAAAAGATTAATTTCTTCCGGTGTTTGTAAAACAGTTTCAGATAAAGAAAGAAAGCCTTCCCCCATTGGCTGTAGAACAATTGAACCAAAAAAGTCATAAATATAAGCCGGTGTATGAAGAAAAATAACCACGATAACAAATTTAAAGGAAATTGTTGCAAAAGAAGCAATTTCTTTTTTCATATCCGGTTTAGAAAAAGACATAAGCAAAGTCGTTGCCTTCATCAATAACCAGAATAAAAAGCCTATTTGTAAAACGATTAAAGAATTACGAGCAACATTTTCTAAAGTTGAATTCAAAACAGAATCAATTGCTCTGAAAGCCTGCATATACATATCGCAGGGCCAACAATTTTTGGTCGTAACGCTGAAAACTTCTGAACTAGCGTTGCCAGAATTAACTGTTTCCATGCCACAACCTGTTAACAGGAAAAGTAAGAAAATCCCAAAAAATTTAATCCATTTTAATTTCATGATGCTTTCGGTTTGATATAATCTGAAACTTTTCCTGTCAATAAATCCGTCTTTTTGTTTGTTGTTAAATCCACTTTAAATTTTTCAGTAATGTTACCATCGTGGTCTCTTTTTTCTGTCGTAAAGCCAATCCGTTTATCAGCCTTATCATACTCCTGAACTTCACGACTGGATGATCCACCCACATCCCATTCTACGTTTTCTATTTCTCTTCCTTTTTCATCATATTTTGTACCGATATGATTATCCCCTACAGATTCCCATTTTTCTCTTAAGCGTCCTTCTGAATCGTAAACATTTTCCTTATTTGTCGTATTTCCATCTTCTGAAAGTGTTGTATGTTCTCTCATTAATTTTCCATCTCTATCAAGAGTCTTTCCCTGTTCAGAAAAACCATGTGTGGTATAAGTGCGTTCAAAACTTGTCACATTCCCATCTTTGTCTTTTTCAATACCGGACTGTAATCGACCATCTGAATCAGTTCTAGTAAGAGTCTTTTTCCCAGATACTCTATCTCGTTCTATACTAACAGAACCCAAACTTTTTCCA